>JAVEWL010000891.1:0-2574 GCA_034004565.1 FCB group bacterium
CGCCCACGGCCGCCATCCATTTCGCGGTGGCGCCGGCAAGCAGGGACGACGCGCCGGTGGCGAGCGGCGGGGCCGCTTTCCAGGGCGCGGAGGTGGTCGCGAGCGCGGCCATGATGCGGCGTTTGCGTTCTACCTTGACCTTCTCGGCGTTCACCGGAGCGCTGAGGGAGCGCATCACGCTTTCGCTCAGGGTATCCCTCGCGCGGCACAGGCGCTTCTGCGCGGCCGCCCTCGAGATCTGCAGGATCCGCGCGATGTCGCGCAGGTTCTTGCCTGCGAAATAATGGAGCAGGATGACTTCGCGCGGGCCTTCTTCGAGTGCCATGAGGTGCTCGCGCAACTGTTCGTGGCGCTCGGATTCGGCGAAATCGACTTCGACAATGCCGTTCTGCGGCAGGCGGTTGACCAGGTCGTGGCGGCGCTGCCGGCCGCGCACGAGATCGATGGCCTTGTGGCGAGCCGTGGTAACAATCCAGGGACCGAACCGGGCGCGATCCTGCAACGAACCCAGTGCCGTATAGGCTTTGAGAAATGTCTCCTGCGCGGCGTCCTCGGCGTCGGCGCGGTTGCCGGTCTGGGCATAGGCCACGGCGTGGACGACCTGCATGTACCGATCCACCAGCCGCTCAAAGGCGGACGGATCGCCCCCCAGGGTCCTCTGAATGAGATGCGCGTCGCTCTCGGAAAACAGGTTCAGCATGGGCTTCCTTGGCCTCCTTGCCCTATAGACGACTGCGGCCAACCACCGCAGACATGGGAACAGGCGGCGCGCCATTGTAAGAGAAGGAAGGGGGGCGCCAAAACCTTGTCGCGGCAAGGGGAATGGAACCCAGGGGGGATGGGGAAAATGCGCACAACCACTTCTTCAACGATGGAGGGAGTACTAGTAGTCCGTCCATTGTGAAATGAGAGGCTGAGAGTATTTTCGATTTCAGATTTTCGATTTTAGATTGAAGACCGAAACACGGCAGTACCGCTCAAAGCACGATGGACGGAGTATTAGACGCGCAGGAAGATCTTTCGTTTGTACAGGAAGCGCAGGAGTATTAGCGCCAGGCCCAGCGCGAGAACGGTTTCCGCGACAGTGTCGTAAGGGCCAAGAAACCGCTGGATGGGACCCGCCACGATGCGTCCGGTGAGTTCGTGGTACGGAATCATTCCGGCGACGAGATAGATCGTCAGCGCATTGGCGCCGATCCATACGAAGGGCGTGGCCCATCTCCGGTAGCGCCAGATGTCAATCACCGCATAGAACCACGCCAGGAGCAGGCAACTGTAGCCGCCCGCAACGAGCACGTACGAGGAGGTCCAGATTCGCTTGATTACTGGGAATTGAAAGCCCCACAGGTAGCCGCAGAGCAACAGCAGGATTCCGCTTCCGGCCAGCCATTGGGTCTTGCGGATCGGCGTTATCGAAGGCGCCTTGAGAAGCAGGCCCGCGAAGACGCCGAGCAGACAGGTTGCGACCGACGGGATGGTGCTGAGCATCCCCTCGTTGCGCCAGCCGCGTTCCTCGCGATCGCCGGGCAGATAATGGCGGTCCAGGTAGTTGGACCAGTTCGTGTGCATTTCAAACGACGGCCGATCGAGCTCGGGCACCGGCACGAAGGTCATGAGGGCCCAATACGCCACGAGGATGCCGGCGCACACGGCAATAAGGCCGCGCAGCCGCAGGTTGAGATACAGCAGCGATACGATCAGGTAGCAGTATGAAATGCGCTGCAAGACCCCGGCAAAACTGATCTTCTCCTGGGAGAATCCGCCGCTGTAAATGAAGGCCCAGAACCAGAGCAAGGCAAAGCGCCGGAAGATGCGCAGGTACGCGGCCTTCTTGCCTTCCCGGGCGATCGCGTTCTCGAGCGAGAAAACGGTCGAGATTCCCACCATGAAAAGAAACAGCGGAAAGACCAGGTCATAAAACCGAAATCCTTCCCACGGCGAGTGAGCGAGCTGGTAGGCAGCCAAGCCGACGAGGCCGGCTTCGCTGACCTTTGCGAGCGATTCGACCAGCGCGTCCGCGCCGATGATCCAGAACATGTCGAATCCGCGCAAGGCGTCCAGCGACATCAATCGTTCGGCACGAGCGGGCGCTTCCGCCTCAAGCCGCGGGTCTGCCGCCGTATGGTCCTGCGAATCATTCATGCATCATTCGCCCGCGCGCCTGGCGGCCAGGCTGAAGTGCCGGAGTATAGGCGTGTCGTCCGCGGTATCCAGGGATACATTGTACGTTTGCGACCACGTGCCGGTCGCGGCGTCGTAATCGGTCTGCCAGAAATCGTTGCCGTGCCGGCTTTGATCCACCGGCTTGCCGTCGCAGGCGACCGTGTGCCCTCGCGGGGTTCGCAGATTCGTAACGGTGACGGGCACATACCCCGCGCCGCCGGTAATATCGAAGACAGCATTGCCCTCGCCGTCCGCCGCGATCCGCGGGGGATAGCTCCGCTGCAATGCTCCCGTCTTGACGTCTATCTGAAGATCGTTGCCGCGCGCCAGGCGATGGATGGGTTTCCAGGTGTTGCCGTTCGCGCTCAGGTCGGCGCGCAAAGGTTCGTTCGGGCCGTAGTAGTCGTCTGC
>JAVEWL010000892.1:0-2568 GCA_034004565.1 FCB group bacterium
CGGGGCGCTTTGGGCGGGGATCGACGTTGTTTTCACGCTGCCGTCGGGCGAATCCGCCGGCTACGGTCCCTGGGGCTTCATCGACGGTGCGCGGCGGGAGAAGCCGGAGTATTGGCACGTGAAGAAGGTCTATTCGCCCGTACGAATCGCGGAAGAACCATTGGCCGTGCCGGCGGCGGGCGAGCCGGTCGTGGTGCGGGTGGCGAACCGGCACGATTTCACAAACCTCGGCGAACTGCGAGTGGATTGGCAGTTGATCGACCGGGGCGCGATCGTGGAATGGGGCGCGCTCAACGGGATTGACGTTGCGCCGCGGTCGGAAGGCGCCATTTCGGTTCAGCCCAAGACGGAAACAATCGACGGAAAAACGCTGGGGCTCGTGTTCACGAGTCCGCAGGGGTTTGTGGTGGATTCGTTCATGCTGCCCATCGGCGCGCCGAAGGAGGCGCCCATTCCGGCGATGGACACGCCCGGCTCGCTCGAGGACACGGCGGACGCCTTCGTGTTAAGCGGGAGCGGCGTGCGCTGGCACATCGACAAGGCGACGGGGCAGGTGGTCCGCGTGGAGTCGGGTGGCGTCGCAATGACCCTGGGCGGACCCGCCCTGATGATGCCGCCGCTGAAATCCGATGCCTGCGAGCCGAAATACCGGGCCGGCATCGCGCCCTTGAACGCGATGTGCGCGAACGCGCGGGTCGAATCGGTGACGGCGGACGGGGCGGCGGTGGTCGTGCGCGTTTGTTACGACGAGGCGGAGGGCGAATACCGCTTGGCGGCCGACTCGGCGGGCAGGCTCAGGCTGGGGTATCGGTTCGTGGTAAGCCGTGAATTCCAGCCGCGGCAGGTGGGCGTGGTGCTCGACCTGCCCCGCGCGTGCGACACGCTGGAGTGGCAACGGAAAGCGCAGTGGTCGGTGTATCCGCTGGACCACATCGGGCGCGCGAGGGGTAAGGCCAGGGCCTTCCCGGAGGCGAACGGTCCCTGGGCGCTGGACACGACCGCACTGGGTTCGGCGGATTTCCGCAGTAGCAAGGACGAGATTCTCTCGGCGTCGCTGAGCGGGACGGACGGCGCGGGACTGCGTTTGGTGTCGGACGGTCATCAGACGGCCCGGGCATTCGTCGATGGTGAGCACGTGCGATGGCTGGTGGCGGGCTACTCGAATGCGGGCCGCGGGTTCCAAACTGGACTTGATGGGCGCGAGATAACCCTTAAGCCCGGCGATGTGGTGGAAGATGAGGTCGTTTTGGAAATTCTGAATGTTGAATTCTGAATGATGAATGAAGAGTGAGAACGACTTTTTCGGGTTTTTCGGTTAAGCTATCGAGGTTGGTTGCCGTTGATAATGGGGAGAGTTGCGGCGCTTGGGGCGGCTTAATGCCGATTGCGGTTGGCGATGCGCCCCGTACGCGCAGGGATGCGTGTCTGTAACCCTATTCCGACAAGGAGGTTGGAAATGAAGGTCTTATTCAGTAATCCGCCGTGGTGGGTTGGCCAGGAACCGTTGACCGATGGCAGCTTGTGCTGGCGCGGCGGGGTTCGCGCGGGCTCGCGGTGGCCCTGGACGGGAATGCGGCGCTCTTCGCCGGACCGCTACCGCTTCGGAGATTACCTGCCTTATCCGTTCTTCATGGGCTATGCCGCCACGTACGCGAAAGAGAAATCGGGCGCGGATGTGCATTTCCGGGACAGCATCGCGTTGGCGGAATCGTATGAGAAGTTTTTTGCTCATCTGCAGTATGAGCGCTACGACTATATCTTCATCGAATCGGCAACCCCGAGCTGGGACAACGACAGCAAGCTCATTCGCGCCATCACGGCGACGCTGCCGGAGACGCGGATCGTGATTACGGGTCCTATCACAGCGATCAAGGGCGAGGAAATCCTGGCGACGCTGCCGGTATGGGCCTGCATCCGCGGGGAGTATGAGAAGGGCAGCGTGAAGGTGCTCGAGGGCGCGTCGGGAATCGTCGAGCAGGATCTGATGACGCGGGACGAGATGAACGCGGCACCTTTCCCCTATTTCGACGACACGTATGCGAAGCGGTACTGGGACGGCTCGCCGCTGGGCCAGGTCCGGCCGCATGCGCAGGTGTGGAGCAGCCGCGGCTGCCCGTTCAAGTGCATCTTCTGCGTGTGGCCGGCGACGATGACCGGCAACGACCCGGACGGCACGGGCACGCGCATCGTGCGGCAATACACCCCGGAATACATGGAAGCGTTCCTGCGGGACATCGTGGAGCGCTACGAATACAAGTCCATCTACTTCGACGACGATACCTTCAACCTCGGCGACAAGCACGTGCTGGGCATGTGCGAGGTGATGACGAAGATCGGGCTGCCCTGGTCGGCGATGTGCCGCGCGGACACGATCAAAATGGAAACGTGGAAGGTGATGAAGGACAGCGGCTGCTTCGGCGTGAAGCTGGGCTTCGAGAGCGGCAACCAGTGGGTGGTCGACAACATCGTGAAGAAGCGCCTGAACCTCGACCTCGGGCGCCAGGTGGTGCTGCATCTCAAGGATATCGGGATGACGGTCCACGGGACCTTCACGTTCGGAGATCGGAA
>JAVEWL010000893.1:0-2568 GCA_034004565.1 FCB group bacterium
CCGCCTTCATATCCACCAGGGTGTACTTGCCCTCGGGATCGTCGAGATCCTTGATCCGGCACTCGACGCGCACCACGCCGCTGCCCTGGTCCGTGCCGTAGGCGTTGACCTTCACCACCTGCCCCGGCATCACGTAGTCCGCGCGAACCGGCGGCAGGATCATCAACGTCAGGTCGGGCGGGGTGTGATCGTTGAGCGCCATGCCCGTGGTCGAGAAGGTGCTCTGCCACGGACTGTACAAGTCCTGTCCCTGCAAGTCCCTCGCGCCGCTGATGAACACGGTGTACTCGGCATCCGGCTTCAAACGATTGGTGACCCCATCGTTGACCTGCCAGATCGCCGCCATGCGACCGCTGATTTCCTCGAAGCGCAGTTGGCCCGGCACGCGGTTGCCGTCCGAGTCGGTAACGTTGAAGGTCCCGCTCTCGCCGGTCGTAATCGAGGGTTCGCTCATCTTCTCGCTGAACAGCGCCACCACCGGCGCATCGATACCGATCCCCGTCGCGTTCGCCGGCGGCAGCACGGCCACGGTCGGCACGCCGTCCGGCACGCCGCGCGTCGGGGGATAGGTGCCCGTCACGCAACCGCCGATGCCCGCGATGACCTGGAGCGTGATGTTCTGGTCCGCGATCCCCATGCACGATGTGATCGGCCCCGTCTTGTACGGCACGATCCTATAGGTCTGACTCGTGGATTGCCCCGGGAAGATGTGCCCCAGCGAACGGGTCACCGTTCCCGTGACTGCCACGTAGGTAACCTCGCCCGTTGCCGGATCTCCCTTGGCTTCCATCAGTTCGGCGTCCGCGCCCACGTCCAAATCGAGGCTTGCGTACAACGCCGGGGTCTCACCGGTATTCGTGATGTCCACTTTCAGTTCATACGGCTCGTTGCTGGTGACGTAATCGGGATGCGTCAACTGCACCAGGAAGGTCGGCGGTCCCTTGACCTCGACGTCGGTGACCGCGCTGCCGTTAAACGGAATAGCCTGGTCCGCAGGAATCCCTGGGCCGGTCACCGTCCCGCCGAAATTGACCCGCACCTTGCGCACGCCGATGCTGTCGCCGCGAATAATGAATTCTTTCTCGATCTGCCCCGGCTTCCCGCCGTCGCCCGGCAGGATGTCGCCGAACGAGGCGATGCCGTCCGCCGGCAGCACATTGGACAACCCGCCATCGGGAAACGACAGACTGGCCGAAACGTCGCTCAAGGTGAAGATGCCCGAAGCGTTCATCAACAGCAGCCGGCAACTGAAAAACTCTTTCAGACTCTTGATGCGTCCTTCGATAATGATCACGCCGGGGATCTTTGGCGGTTCGGGCAGTCCAGGCGAAGACGGAGGCTGTTCCTCGAACACCACGATTTCTATTTGCGGATTTGGGTTTCCTCCGCCGCTGTCGCGTCCCCAGGGCAGCTTGTAGGTTTCGTAGCCGGTGATTTCTTGATTGATGGGCGTGGCGATGGGAATCGAGATCGGCACTTGCCGCGTGCCGATGGTCAGCACCACGCTGAACTGCGAGACGTTGTAGTTCTCCGGATTGTCGAGTTGGATGACACCCGAGTTGACCAACTGCTCGATGCGTTCGGGAGGGATCGGCGTCGACGTGAATTCCGATATGACGACGGACTCGAGCGAGACCTGCGTGATGGCGATCTCTTTTTCGGCGGAATTCCCCTTGGCGTCGGAAGCGGTGACCTTGACGTTATTGACCGAGTTCTTGTTCAACGGTATCGACACGTCGAACGCGCCGCCCTCCTCGGGCAGGCTCTGCTTGAAGTTGCCGCTCGGCCCCGTCACGGCCACGGACAATTCGGCCTCCGCCACCGACGCCCACAACAGCGCCGCCAGCATAAGCCCAAGCCGCCACCGCCGCGTTCCGCCACTCACTCGCGCAAGCATATAGAGCCCCTTATCGCGCCAAGTCCGCATAGCCCTCACCCCGCCCCTCTCCCAGAGGGAGAGGGAGGAAGACTCCAGATAGTCGAGGGTTTCTCGTCCATATGGTCCATACAGTCCATCTGGTCCATAGATTCGCGTCAATACGCCAATTCCACAATCCGGTGCCCATAGACCCCGTCCGGCTGTCCCAGGGGCACCGCCGAAAACGTCTTCGTCGTGCCGCGCCGTTCGAGGGTGAGGTCCACCGATATCTTCTCATCACCGTTCAGCAAACCCAGCACGTGGAAATACCCGTCCGGCGATACCTTCACCACCTTTTCCGGTCCCGTGCCGAACACGTGCAGCGCCAGCCCGGCCTCGAAGGGATCGAGGTCCTTGAACCGTATCGAGAGCCCCAGGTCCCGCAGGTTCACCGCGCCGCCCTCGCCGGCGATCAGCAGCGCCTTTTGATCCGTGCTCATCTCGACGTCGCCGGGACGCGTCAGGCCCGTCATTATCCGCAACGCGCGGTCTTGTCCGCGCGGCCAGAACAGGATGCCGCCTTCGCCCTCCGCGCCGCCCGTCGGACCCCAGTCGGAGATGTAGTAGTTCCCGGCGGTGTCGACCGCGATCCCGCGCGGCTCGACGCTCAGCGCCTTCGGACCGAGCACGGTCAATACCTTGCCGTCGAC
>JAVEWL010000100.1:0-11589 GCA_034004565.1 FCB group bacterium
CGTCTTCCGTAGTGAATGCCATATCCGGAAACCCTCCGAAGAAGAGCGATCGTATGTGGCACCCCCAAGCCGGCTTCAGGGCTTGGGGGTGTGGGATGGCAAAGGACTGCAAGGGTAGACAGAAACTGCAAGAGGCTTTGGGCTCCCCTCACCCTTGTAAAACCCTCTCCCCAGGAAGAGGGAACAAGACTCCAGCCGGTTGCAGGGCTGGGATATTCACCCAGTCACGCGACCCACTCCCCCAACGGGCTCCCTCTCCCTTTGGGAGAGGGAGCCCGTCGGGGGAGCGGGGCTACTGACCGCGCAAGTACCCCATCGCTACTCCTCGCTGTAGTCCTATTCTTGAGCCTTACCTGGAACGAGGGGGCGTTCTCAATCGAAAATCGAAAATCTAAAATCGAAAATTGCAGGGGTGGGGCGGGGAGAACGGCTCCCCGCCCGGGATTGGGTGGCTACGTCCAGTCGCTCCGGACCACTACGCGGGCATCCTCGTAGATGACCGCGAAGTCCGTCACGACCGTGAGGTAGGTGCGGTCCCACTGCTGGTGGATGAGCTTGTCGCTCTCGACCATCAGGTCCTGCTCCGTGAGCTTCTGCACGGCGTAGCCGGCGTCGAGGATCGTGAGCTTGTCGGCCGGCTGATCGGGCATCGGCACCAGGCGCACGCCCAGCGGCGTGGGCAGGTTGCCCGTCTTCGCGAAGTCGAACAACGCGCCGTCCTTCAGTTCCGGCAGGCCCAGCAGGGTCTGGCACAGGTCGCTGTTGGCCAGCATGTGCGTCGGCGTGAAGTAGTTCTCGAGCGTCAGCTTCATGAACCCCTTCACGACATCCGCGTACGTCCACGCTCCGGCCGTGGCGGTGTTGAGGGTCGTGGCGGCCGTGCCGCTGCCCGAGGAATCGCCGTTGACCAGCACCGTCGCGAGCCGCGCGTCGAGGTTGCGTCCCAGGCGCTCGCCCATGCGCTGCAAGTGCACTCGCAGCATGTCGACCGACATGCGCCGCACGACTTCGTACGAGGCCAGCACGCCCCGGCCCTTCTTGTCGAGGCGCACGATGCGGTCGCCGTAGGTGATCATCGATTCCGGAATGGCCGCGCCCTCGGCGACGCTGCGCAATTCCTCTTCCGCGGCCGATTCGACGACGTACGGCACGTCGTAGGCGGTGCCGTCGATGTTTTCGTCGCGAATGATCAGCTCGGGGTAAACCGGCTTGCGCTTGAGGCCCGCGATGACGGCCTCGCGCACGATGTCCGGGAACAGCCACTTCGCGTTGGCATCGCTCGCGAAGAAGCGGTCAACGGTGATGCGGCTCAGGTCAACGCCGAACTCCTGCGCACAGTAGTCCTGCACGTTCGAGCCGAGCGCGCGGAAATACTGGCCGTGCGTGAGGCCGAGGCCCTCGAGCGTCTCGTAGAGGCCGCGGCCGCGCACCTGGCGAAGCCGCTCGGGTTCCTGGCCGAGAAACGCCATGCGCTCTTTCATGAGTTCCTTCGAGTAACTCATTCAATCCCCTCCTGTGGGTGGGCGGTTGTTGTTAGAGAAGCACGTGAACCTGGGTGGCGGACGCGTCGACCTTGACGTTGACGCCCTTGCCGTCGCCGGAAAGGGGCGCCTTCACCTTGCCCGCCGTGGCGGACGCCGTGATGCCCTTGACGCCGTCGACGGTGGGCGCCGCGCCGGTGTAGTTGAAGATGCAGATGCCGCGGACCTTGACCGGAATCGCCGCGCCGTTCTGCGTGCTCGCCGCCAGGGACTGGCCGAAGACCACGTCCTCGGCAACAGTGGCGTTGTCGACGGTGTACGCCGCGCTGAGTTTCACGGCATCGCCCTTGGCGATGTTGACCGTGCCCGACGCGGGCGTCTTGCAGGTGATGACGAGTTCGGTGACGGTGCCGCCAATATCTCCGAAAGCCATGGAAGTCTCCTTTGGTTTGTGGGTGAGGTTGGATGGGTCCTATGGGTCTTATGAGTCTCATGGGCCGGATGGGTTCCCATAAGACCTATAAGACCCATTTCCGCGCCGCTACCGGTCGCGCAGGATGCTCAGGACATCCGCCGCGCGGCCGGTTTCCCCCTCTGGGGAAAGGGGTTCCGGTTGCGAAACCGGCTGTGGCGGATACTTCAGATCGAACCGCAGCTCGTAGGCCCGCAGTTGCGCATGAATCTCGTCCAGCGACAGTCCCTCGATCGACTTGCGCCAGAGCGCCTCGTCGAAGGCCTCACCGTCGAGTTCGCGGCCCAGGCCGCACAGGCGCTCGCTTGCGCGCCGTCTCGCGGTAAGCCCGTCGGCCACCAGTTGGGCCGCGCGCGCCGGGGCCGCCCCCGCCTCCTCGAGCGTGCGACGGATATCGCGTTGCGCCAGCGGCGGCAGGCCCGTCTCTCGCGTGAAGCGCACCGTGCGGTCGCCCTGGCGTCCCCAGAGGATAAGCTCGCGCCGGTCCGCATCGCGCTCGACCCAGGCATACAGGCCTTCGTCCGCGCGGGCGGCCTCGCCGTCCTGCTCGAGCCACTGCGCCGGGTGCGGCATCTTTTCCGTGGCCCAGGGCTGCCCTTCGAGGGCATCGCCGTCGATGCGCCAACCGAGCAGATAGCCCTCCTGTTCGAGACGCAGATCGTAATGCGGGCCGTCCGCGTCGCGGTGGCGGTGCAGCACGAAGCGCCCCTCGGGCTTATACGCGTCCGGCGCCGGTGCGGCAGGCTCGGTGGAAAGAGTCCAATACATACGTTCTCCTTTGCGGTCGATGGACCGGATGGACGGATGCCCCCTCACCCCGGCCCTCTCCCCCGATGGGGGAGAGGGGGGAAACCACGTAGTCGCACCCAGCGTCCCCCCTCTCCCCCATCGGGGGAGAGGGCAGGGGTGAGGGGGCGCTGATCAATGCGATAAGCCGCCTTTTTGCTCAGCGGCCCGTCAGTTGCTGGGCCAGGCTCAGGACCATGCCGACGAGGTTCGCCACAAGCAGCAGGACCCCGCGCGTGAGGGTGGCCTCGAGGCGATGCACGCGCTCCTTGAGTTCCGCGAGATCCTCGCGAAGGTGTCCGAACTGCACGTCGTGCACCGGGCAAAGCTCCTTCGGCGGCGTCATGACTGGCCTCCCACCACCGCGCCGTCCGTGTTCACCGTAGGCAGCGCGCTGTGAATCTTAAGCGTACCGTCGTCGCGCACGAAGAGGTACCAACTCGTCCCGCCCGGCGACATCAGCCGCACGCACCCCGGCACATTGGCGCCGCCCTGGAACAGGTTGATCACGCCCCGCGCCGATCCGTACACGCCCACATCCAGCCCGCCGCAAATGGTGGCCGCGCCCACGGTCGACAAGGTTTGAAACGACGGGCTTTCGCTGCTCGCGCGGTAGAGCGCGGCGATGTCGTCCGACGTGAGAACGCGACGGTACACGCGCACGTCCGCCATGCGACCCGAGAAGTTGAAGGTGTACCCCTTCGTGTTGCCGATGAGCAGTTGCTCGGACGGAAAGCTCGAAGGCAGTCCGCTGGGCGCGGTTTCCTCCGTCGTCGTCGACGGCACACCGTTGACGTAGAAAACGGGGTCGTTTGAGGCGCTCGAGTGGTCATAGGTCACCGCGACAAACTGCCAGCGGTTCAAGGCGATCGAGTTCGTCGCGGAGCGCCACGTGCCCTGCCCGCTGCCGCCGGTGAAACGCCGGCGGAGCCGCAGGCACGCGTTTGTCTGGTACATAAAGAAGGCGTCCACAAGCGTGGCGTCGTTCTTCGACACGATCATGCCCGCATTGTTTCCGCCCCAACCCAAGGGTTTGATCCAGGCGGTAATTGTTTGGGGGCCGAGCGAATCGAGGTCGGCCGCGGCGCCGCATTCGATGCGCGTCGAACTGAAGTTGTATGCGTGGCGGTAGGGCGAATCGTCGGTCCAGCCGCCGCTTCCCGCCACAATCGTCCCCGGATGGTCGTACGGCCCGATGTCGCGCGCCGTCGTACCGGAGGCATCGGCAAGCGGCCAGTGCGCGGCGAGCGTCGAATCCGCGAAACCGCCGCTGCTGACCGTGCCCTTGGCGGTGACGCCGCCGTCGGTGAGGATGTCGCCATCGGCTTCGAAGTCAGCGCCGCCGTCGGGCGTCGAGCCGTAACCGCCGCCGATCCGCAGCGATTCCAGGTAGCGCGGCGCCGGCCCGACGGCGAGAAAGCACACGGCGCACGCGGCGAGGAACAGGATGGGTTTTCGCATGGAAATCTCCTCATTTTGAATACGTTTCTGGTGAACGCTGCCCCCTTTCGTGCTCGTGCTCGTAATCGTGCTCGGATTAGAGCAAGAGCCGATTACGATTACGAGTACGATAACGAGTACGAAGAAGATCGATAACGAGCACGATAACGAGCACGAGCACGAGACGAGGGAGTCAATGCGCTATTCCGCGGCCCAGAGGAAGCGGGTCGAGAGTTCGATGGGTTCGTGGAAATCGCGGCGGGCGCGGTCGAGGGCGCTGGCGAGGGGCAACGCGCGTTCCTGGGCCACAAAGCCGGTGCCCTGCGAGCCGGCCGGCACCACGCTCCCCTCGATCACGTCGATGACGCCGCGCATGACGTAGTGACACTGCTTGCCCGAATACGTGCGGCCCGGCACGTGGTTGCAGGTGCGCAGGTCCTTGCCGCAGATCGAGCATTCCGGCGTCTGGAACGAGAACCCGATCGACGTCTCACGATAGACCCCGCCCTCGATGTTGGCGATGAAGTTCTCGTTCTCCGGTGTGCGCAGCACATAGACGTCGGGCCGCACGGAAAGCGCGTCCTCCTCGCGGTAAAGCTGCGACCGGAAGAACGTCCCTCGCGGCAGCGTGCCCTTGAGGTCGTGGCGCTCCATGAGCGGCCGCCCCGGCACCATGCCGTTGATGACCTCGAGTTCCTCGTCCGGGAAGCGGCTGAAATGGCGATCGACGCGGTTGTTGCAGAGATCGAGCGTGAACGCCGCGAACTCGTCCGCGCCCAGCGGCCGCAACGCGAACCGGTTGACCTCGTCCAGCAAGCCGGGCTCGGACGCGCGCTCCCGCAACCCGACCAACACGCCTTCGCGCGAAAAAACAAATGGTTCAAGATTCATTTGCTATACTCCTACAATGTGAATACGAAGATCACCACAAAGACACTAAGACACAAAGAACTGCAAGAAACACAGAAAAGGGGAAGCGGCAATGCCAGACTTTGCGCCTATTCCTGATGAAACCGAAGCTATCGGACGGCAGGTCGTGGATTCCGCTTACTCCGTCCATAGAGAGCTTGGACCGGGGCTTATCGAACCTATCTACGAGCCTTGTTTTATCCACGAGCTCCGACTGCGAGGACTGAATGTTCAAAGACAGCAAGTGCTTCCAATCTGTTACAAGGGTCTCAGGCTGGAAAAAGCACTAAGGCTTGACCTCTTGGTAAACGAATCGGTGATCGTTGAATTGAAGGCGGTGGAGCTCATTCTGCCGGTCTTTCGCGCCCAACTGCTGAGTTACTTGCGCCTGACCGATCTGCGCCTTGGGTACCTGATCAACTTCAACGTCCCACTCATCAAAGATGGTATCGAGCGTATTATCCGTTGATGGTCTATTGCTCTTCTTTGTGTCTTTGAGTCTTTGTGGTGATCTTCAAAGCCCCAAGATGCCCGCAGCCTCTTCTTTGTTCAGCAATCCCGCGTCGTGGAGTTTGAGGGCGTTGTCGATTTCGTGGCCCCTCGCGGTGGCTTCCTTCAACACGTCGACGGTCCGGTTGCCGCGCATGCGCACGCGGGCACGCGCCGCGCCCCACATCAGCGCCAGCTCGAAGTTGTAGAGCCGCTCGAGCATGCGCTTGACGCCCCGGTTCACGGCCTCGACCTGGCGGTTGATGATCTCGAACTGGGCGGTGCCGTAGGTCTCCGTGGTGCCGTAGTTGCGCCCCAGCAGGATCGGCATGAGGTGCATGCCGGTGATGACCTGCTCCTCGATCGCCTTGAGGTTCTCGTAGAAAACCTGCGACCGCTGGTCGCCGCGCAGCAGTTCCACGTGGACGTTGTCGAAGGTGACCAGGTTCTGGTCCGCCTGCAAGCCCGACAACTTCTCGCGCAGTTGCGTGAATGCCCCCTCGACGCGACCGCGATAGGCCTCGGCCGATTCACCCTTGTCGCGGGCCTCGGGCGCGTATTTCACATGCAATTTCGACCAGCCCGCATTGCGCGTCGCCTTCGCCATGTCCTCGATGAGACGCTGCTGAATCTTGACGACGAACGGAATGCAGCGCAGCATCGAGCGGCCGTAGGGATTCGTGCCGTCGCGATCGAGCCCGAAGTAAATGAACCGCTCGCGCGGCAGCTTCACCGCTTGGCCATCGCGAAACTGGTAAGGCTGCAAGACGCCGTTCTCGCGCTTGAACCGCACGGTCCACACGTCGACGGGCACCACGTCGTGGATCGACTCGCGGCTCTGCGACAGCACGATTTCCGCCGCCGCCGCGCCGTAGGTGAACAACGACGCATAGAGAATGTCGAGGAGCCCGTCCATGCCGCGGTCGCCGGAATTCACGCGGCGGTCGAGCTGTTGCAGCAAACGCTCGGCCCGGCGCCTGGCAAGCTCCGACGAAGGCTCGAGCACCTCGATGTCGTACCCGGTCTGGCACAGCCGCTTCCACGTCCACACGGCGTCCGAAATGTCCGGAATGGCGTCGCGCAGGAAGCGGTACACCTGCAGCATGTAGAACGGCGTGTCGTTCGGCAGCGCCACGAACGAGGCCGCATCGCCGCCAAACGGCGACACGTCTTCGGCGAGCGTGACGGTACGGAACGTTTCGGCGCGGGTTTCGGGCGGGCGTTTCTCGGTGCGGCGTAGGCGGGCTAACCAGTTTTTCATGCGACGCGTTCCTCCCTTGCGATCGACATCCCCTATATATATACGCGCCGCCTGGCCTGCGAAATCGGGGATAAGAGCTTGATTCTGGAAGGATTACGCCGCGGATTTTGTAAGGCTGATGGACATGATTGACGAAATGGACTTCATGGACGGATCGCTTTTGTCCAACTCGTCCATCGTGCTCACTAAACAAAACACCCCCAAGCCCATGAAACCGGGCTTGGGGGTGCCACAAACACTGTGCGCTTACGGCTTGACGAAAATGTCTTTCCAGGTGATACCGTCCACGCCGCCGGTGTGAAGCTGCAGTGCGAGGCTGCCCTCGAACAACTGCGGCGCCGGATCGGTAAAGTCAACGACCGGGAAGCCGTTCACCCAGGTCTGGTTGCGATTGCCGATCGATCGAATCTCGATCTCGTTCCACTGGCCCACGCGCAGGGCATACGACGCCGCGGTGGTCAAATCGGGTTGGACGAGCCATCCCCGCTTGTAGCTCTCGTAGATCCAGCCCGTGGGCCCCGGATAATTCGGGTCCACCTCGCCCTGCACGCCCGCAATGACCGGATACTGTTTCTCGTCGTACTGAATGGTCGCGTGATAGAAGAGCCCGAAATTCCCCGCGCCGAGCATCTTGAAACTCCCGCGCACGTGAAAATCCTTAAACCGCTCTTCGGTGGCGAGATAACCCTCGGACTGCTTCGGCCCGCTCTGGCCCAGGATGGCCCCGTCCTGCACGGACCATTTCTCTTCGCCCCAGACCTTCCAGCCGGCCAGGTCGGTGCCGTTGAACAACGGACGCCAGTTGCCGCCACGGCCGAGATCCTTGATGCGAATGTTGCGATAGAACACCTCGGTCATCGGCGCGTCCCTGGTCGGAAACACCTGCAGCCCGACGGCCCCGCGCACGAAGCGGTCGTTCGTCACTCGGCAGGAAATCGCGCCGTTCACACTGACCTCGAACGTGTCGCCGACGGCGCGCACGCGCAGGGTGTTCCAGTCCGTGGGCTTCAGCGCGGCCTGGGCCTCCGCCGAAGCGATCGCCAGCGGCGGATCGCCGTGCTTGGCGACCACGGCGCCCGTGGCCTCGAGTTGCTTGGGGTCGATGTTGGCCTGGTAGCCGTACATGTCGCGCACGAGCTGTTCCTGGGGAATGCCCTGCGGCACGGGTTCCTTCGGCAGCCAATGGCTGCGGAATTGCAGCCCGCCGTTGGCCGGAACGGGCGTGCGGAACTCGAGTTCGACCTCGAAATCGGAGTACTCGCCGGTGTGAAGCAGCCACGCGCTCTTGTCGCCGCTCACACGGCCCACAATCTGCTGGTCGGCCACGCTCCACTCGCCGCCAAACGGTTGCCAGCCGGTGAGATCGGTGCCGTTGAACAAGGGGGTGAATTCCGGTTCCTGGCCCACGGCCCCCACCGCCGCCAGGATCGCACACGCCGCCACAAATGCCAGTCTCATTCCGCCGCGCCTCCCACTTATTCCTACTGCGAAGGCCGCTAGTGTGGCACCGGATCCCCTCAGAACGCAAGCGCGGCGTTTCGCCCATTCCGCTGATGCCCACACCGGGGACGTAATCGCTTTGGAATGGCGCCCAATAGATGCCTCATGGCGCTCCGATTCCTCCGACGGGGCCGCCAGAACACTTTCAGCGTCCAAAACGTCCGGGAATAGCGCATCACCGGTCCGGTTTCAGGATGCGCGAACGGCGGAATCCGTGTTATAATAATCTGTTGCAAGTTCGCGTACTTTTGTAGGACTCGGTATTTCTCCGCAGTTGGGGGACAACATTAGGGGCTAGGGCAAGGGGTGTCATCCGTGACGGATTCGCGGCACAATCCCTCCTGTGAAACGGAAGCTGCTCTCTCAGTCGACATGGAGGCCTTGGAGGCGTGCGAGCGGCATCTTCAGGAATGTCTGGAGATCATCCGCTCACACGGGAGCGCGCCGCCGCAGGAAACCTGCGCCAGGGTCGAGGGCGAAATACTGCGCTTGGGCGAATCCCTCAGCCGCGTGCGCGAAAGGGTGTTGCTCGAACGCATCCAGCGCGCGCGCGCCGAAGAGAAGTTCCGCCGCGTGTTCGATTCCTCCCCATTCTCGATGAGCATCGCCACCGTCGAAGACGGCCGCTTCATCGACGTGAACCCCGCTTTCCTCGAACGCCTCGGCTACGAGCGTGAGGAAATCATCGGCAAGACCTCCGAAGAAATCGGTTTGTGGGACGCCCCCGAAGGCCGCAAATGGGTCCTGAAGGGTCTGCGCGCGCACAACTCCGCGGACGAGCATCACGTCGTCACGATTTCCAAAGACGGCCAACGACGTCACGCCCGCGTGCATACCGACGTGGTCAACCTCGACGGCGTGCCCTGCATCCTGGGCATCGCGGAACCGCTCGAGGAACGCATCCGCGCCGAAGAAGAAATCACGCGGCTCAAGCGCTTCTACGAACAGGTCCTGAACGATCTCCCCGCCGAGGTGGCCGTGTTCGACACCGAATGCCGCTATCTCTACCTGACCCCCAGCACGGTGCCCGACCCCGAAATGCGCGATTGGCTCATCCACAAGACCGATCTCGATCTCTGCGGGCTGCTCGGCACCGACGTCGCCGTGGCCTACCGCAGAAACACCTGGCTGCGCGAGACCATCGCGTCCAAGTTCATCGGGCGCTTCGAAGAGACTTTCGTGACGCCCGCGGGCGAGACGAAGCACTTTATACGCCTGTACAACCCCGTGCTCGACGGCGCGGGCGAGGTCAATTACCTCATCAGCTACGGCATCGACGTCACCGATCTGAAGCAACTCGAAGAGCAGTTCAACCAGGCGCAGAAAATGGAAGCCGTCGGCCGGCTCGCCGGCGGCATCGCGCACGACTTCAACAACCTGCTCACCGCCATCATCGGCACAACGGACTTGATCGTCGCCGATTCGGAGGCCACCGAACCGATCCGCCAGGGCGTCGAAGACATCAAGCGTTCCGCGGAACGCGCCGCGGGGCTTACGCGGCAGTTGCTGGCGTTCAGCCGGCGCCAGGTCCTGCAGCCGACCGTACTGAACCTCAACGAGGTCATCGGCGGGATGGAAACCATCCTGCGCCGGCTCATCGGCGAGCACATCGACCTCGTGCTCGACCTGGACCCGAACCTCGCCTGGTTCAAAGCCGATGCCACGCAGGTCGAGCAGGTGCTCATGAACCTGGTCGTCAACTCGCGCGACGCCCTGCCCGAAGGCGGCACGATCCACGTGCGCACGGCCAACATTACCCCGGAACCCGGCGAGGTGCCGCCCGCGCTGGCCGCGACCCCGCCGCCGCTCGTCATGCTCGAAATCGCCGACAACGGCATGGGCATGACCGACCACGTCAAGCAGCACCTGTTCGAGCCGTTCTTCACCACCAAGGAAGAGGGACGCGGCACCGGCCTGGGCCTGTCCACGGTCTACGCCATCATCGACAACGCCGGCGGACACATCGCCGTCGAAAGCGAGGTCTCCCAGGGCACCACGTTCCGCGTGTACCTGCCGCGCGCCGCGCAAACCACCCCCGCCGCACTGCCCAGAATCCCGCGCACCCCCGGCGCCGGCGGCACCGAAACCATCCTGCTCGCCGAGGACGAAGACGCCGTGCGCAATGTGGTGCGGCGCATCCTCGAGATCAACGGATACCGCGTGCTCCTCGCCACCGACGGCATGGACGCCCTCGAAGTGGCCGGCCTCGAGGAAGGCCCCATCCAACTGCTGCTGACCGACGTGGTGATGCCGCGCATGTCCGGACGCGAACTCGCCCAGCGCATCAAGTCCGCACGGCCCGACATCCACGTGCTGTTCATGTCCGGCCACACCGACGACGCCACCGTGCACCACGTCGCCGTGCACCAGCGCAACGCGTTCATCCAGAAGCCGTTCTCGGCCACGTCGCTTATCGTGAAGATCCGCCAGATCCTCGACGGCAACGGCGAATAGTCCTTCACAGGCCTGCCACCTTCGGGGAAGCTCGGGGGGGTGTCCTTGTGGACAGTATCGCCTCACCATAACCCTCTCCCCCGACGACCTGTGGCACCCCCAAGCCGGCTTCATGGCTTGGGGGTGTAGGTGAGCAAAGGACAGCAAGGACCACAACGACAGCAAGGACGAGAAGAAGGCATGGGGCTTTGGGCTCCCTTCACCCTACCCCTCTCCCCAGGGAGAGGGAACAAGACTCCAGCCGGTTGTAGCGATTCGCCCATTCACCCAATCATGCGACCCGCTCCACCGACAGGCTCCCTCTCCCCCTGGGAGAGGGGCGGGGTGAGGGCTCACACACCAACCTCCGATTCTCCCCACCCCCCCCCGGATTTTCCGCGCCGCAATTCCCCGCGTCCCTAGCCCTTATCCGCGTTTTCCCAAGCCAACCCGCGCGTATATATAGGGGCATTCGCATCCAAATCCGGAGGAAAACACCATGGCTTTCTGGGACTGGGCATTCGATCCGTTCGTGGCGGGCACGCCGGGCGACGAGGGCGGCGCGGCCGCACGCGCCTTTCTCGAAGAGATGGAGACCATGCTCAAAGCACGCGGCATTCCGAAGTCGGTGCCGGTGGCGCTGCGCCTGGTCGAAGTGCTCTCGGCCACCCTGACGGCCCGGGCACTCGAACTGTCCGTGTACGACAAGGGCGTCGTCCAGCACGCCGACGACGGCGCCGACCCCAAGCTCCACCCCTTCCTCGAAGCCATGGCCAAGGCCGTGGAACGCCGCCGGAAGGCGCGCTCGGACTTGGAAG
>JAVEWL010000894.1:0-2563 GCA_034004565.1 FCB group bacterium
CAAGGGGCAGGTCGCGCGAACGGATGATCTGGCGGGCCTTGGCGGCCTGCAAGATGACCTCCTCGCGGTCGGTGGCCTGCACGGCCCGCTCGAAGTCCCTGGCCCCGGCCTCGGCCTCGGCGCGGTTCTTGGTGCGCAGGCTCTTCGTGCGCCGGATGCCGTTGCCGTCCACATACTGGAAGGCGTAGAAACCCGAGGGTAGTTTGACGATACCGCCAGAGCCCTTGCTTCGCCGTCTCTTGGGTGTGGTCGCCATGCTGGTCCGCTCCGCTGTGTGCTATTCGTGCCGGATGGTCGCGCATGGTCATCAATATAGGGCGGAAAATGGGTATAGCACAACGATAGCTCAACGATTTTGCTATATTTTAGTACAAAAGCGGTACGTTCGCAACGTACAGGCCAGGGGTTCGAATCCCCTCAGCTCCACCAGTTTCCTACTCAAACGTCCCCCACCGTCCCCGGTGGGGGACGTTCTTTTTTCCCCCAACCGCAACCATTCTGCTACCAGCTCCTGAGCTGGCGGAACCGCTCGACGAACCGGATCAGCCGGTTGAGCGTCTTCTGGTGGACCAGACCTCGGGTACGCAGGCACAAGAGGGCGCCAGTTGAACGCCGGTATTGCAGCGGCCGCACCAAAACACCGGCGTTCAACTGGCGGGGTCCCATGAGGCCTGGTCACAGGTCGGACGGCGACAGCTTCTTCCGCGCCCGCCAGTAGCGGACGCTCGCGTTGACGAGCACGCCCTTACAGGAAAGGGCGTCGAGAAGACGGTTTTCGCTCATGGGTCGGTTCCCCTATGGGTTTTGGGATACAGGCAGGCCGCGCCATCCGGGCACGGCGAAGCGCGGGACAGGGTTGTCCCGTGAAATGGGTAGGAAGCTCCAGGCGCAAGCGGCCTATGTGGCGGCTATGCGGTCAGGAAAATGGCCCCGGCTCATGGAGTAGTGTGCCGGGGCGGGTGGAGTGTAGTGTTATGCGAGTTCGTGGACTGAGGACCTGGTGAACTGGGTGACGAACGAACGTCGCCATCAACGGCGGGAATAGAGCGCAGCGGAATTCCCGTCCGAGTGCATGGCATGGTTCGGCTTCGCTTTCGCTACCTCATGCTGCCGCCAATTGGTGTTCCGCCAGCAGGTTCAATTCCTTTTGGACGAGCCAAGTGGCCCATATGCCTGTAAACGCACTGACGATTAAGGCAACCCCACCCGACATAAACACGACTATCCAGCTAACGATGTTGAGGACGAGCACGTAGGTTCCCAAAGAACTAACACGTTCGCCAAATCCGGCCTGGCGTCCGTTGCGCTCCAAATCATAGGCATAGATGATCTCATACACCGTAAGGGCAACTCCGAGTGTTAGGATGCCTAAGATGAGAACCACCGAAAAAGAGTGCTTTCGCCTATTCAAGGCCGCATTTACACTACGTCCGAAATCAGGAATCAAGTAGAACCCATACAGGCCCAGGGTCACGACACAGAGCAAGATGATTATCCCCAAGTCCCGCTTCTTTATCCCTGTATTCACCAACATGCTCTGGCAATGCTTGCACTTCTTGGCCACCGCCAAGATTTCCTCGCCACAATACGGACACGCCTTGCTGTCGTTAGTCATAACACCCCTTCACTATTTCCATGCTGCCTACTTTATTAATCAAACCCGACTGTAGGCTCTACCTTCTGAACGCCCTACCAGTGGACGACCCATGTCTTGCCAGTTTGAATTTCTTCGATTCGGAAGGCCGGGGCACTGCCATTTGGTCCCGTGATCTTCGCCATCCGCGCCAGAAGGTTAAGGGCCAGCACCCACTGGGATGCGGCTTGAGCCGAGTTTGTCGCGATCGCGATGGTACCACCCTTGTAGCGGGGATCGCCCAACAGACCGGCGAATTCTTTGACATAGGTCCAGATTCTCTGGAGAGTTTCAGCGTTGTCGGGGGTCTCATTGGATGCGTCTTTCGCGTCGCCGACAAAGAGATGGCTGTCGTCTTGGGTCGAGCGCAGAACGTCAGGAATCGCACCGTTCGCGAAGTGCTGGTAAACTCGAAGATAGCCCTGCTTCTCTGCCCAAGCTGCCAGTTCACTGCGAAGTCGCTCGTGTGTTGTGCCAGGGGCTTTCGCTTCCTTCAGAATGTGGGCGACAATCTTTCTTAACTGATCCCGTTCCATGGCGTTCCTCCTTCTGTGCCGAACTTCACAGCATTGTGCCGAGCGAAGCCGAGGCACAATGTTTGTTGAACTGAGCCGTAGCGCCGAGAGCGGCGGCGGCGGGGGGATTTGAGACGCATCCGGCGTTCCTCGACGCTGATATGCTACCGCGCGAGTAAGTGTCGCGCAAGCGGTTCGGCGTTTTTTTCCGCCCCGACCCGTCGACCGTCCTATGCGGGACGGCGCGGGAGGGACTTGTCCGCAGGCCGCGCGCCCCATCTCCGCGCCTCGGGGGCGCGAGCGGGCTTGCCGTCGGCGCGAAAGGCTTGGAGAAGACTGCGGCAAACACTCTTGATAGCCGGACACAGCCCTGTGTGGAATCCCGATCGGCATTCTGCCTGGAATCGTACTTCGT
>JAVEWL010000895.1:0-2561 GCA_034004565.1 FCB group bacterium
CACCGCGATCGGACGCTGGCTGACCTGGGCCTCGCAGTCGTCGGGCTCCCGCTGCGTGTCCTCGTAGCACGTGCGCGGCGCGCTCCCGGCCGACGCGCGCCCCACCGGGGCGTCCTTGAGCGAGGACGGGCGCACCTTCCCGTCGATGATGCGCAGCGCCTCCTGGTAGAAGCCGATGGTGTGCGTGTCGTCGACCGGCACCCAGTAGCCGATGAAGGGCGCCATCTGCACGTGGGGTTCGTCCGACAGCAGGGTCTCCGACACGGCGCGCACGTTCGGCAGCACCACGTCCTGGATGCGGACGAAGGTCCGGCCCGACGGCTGCTTCGACGTCCGGATGTACCGCATCCCCAACTCGGTCTCCTCGAACGAGAGATGCGGAAGCGCGGCGAACGCGCTCGTGAAGTGCGTGGTGCTGATGGTCGAGTGCAGGAAGGCGGTGTGGATCGGATCCATCACGTTCTCGTGAATCTGCAGCCAGTTCGCCTCCGCCACGACGCCGCGGCTGAAGTTGCGGTAGGCGACGACCTGCGTGTTCTCCTGCTCCAGCACCTCGTGGCGCGGCAGGACCGGCTGCTTGTCGGGCGGGCCCATGTAGATGAACACCAGGCCGCGGTACTCGCGCACCGGATAGGCGGGCTGGAACACTTCCTTGTGGTACGTGCTCGTCGCCGGCTCGCCCGGCTGCTGCAGGCAACGGCCGTCGTTCGCGAAGTACCAGCCGTGGTAGCAGCAGCGGATGCCGTCCTCCTCGATGCGGCCGTACTCGAGCGACGTCCCGCGATGCGCACAATGGGCGTCGAGGACGCCTACCACGCCCTTTTTGTTGCGAAAGACGACCAGCTCCTCCCCAAGAATCATGACCGCTTTCGGAAGGTCGTTTAGTTCTTCGGACAAGCAGATCGGCTGCCAGTAGCGACGAAGCAACTCTCCCATCGGCGTACCGATCCCGACGTGAGTCAGTGTCGCATCCTCCTTCGGGATGACGGCAATACGTCCATATCCCGAAACCGGTACTTCGCTATGGGACGATCCCGGAAACTGTTTCAATTTAGCGCTCCTTATAAGCTGGAAATGAAGTGACTCGCGGGCCGAATCGCCGGGCTATTCGGCTTTGATTCCTGCGGTGCGTATTAACTCGCCCCAGTCGCGAATCTCACGGTCGATCAGGTGCGAGAACTCGGCGGGCGACAACGTGTGCGCTTCCGCGCCCAACTCCGACAACCGCGCCAGCAAAGCGGGCGTGTGCACGACCTGGAAGATCTCCTTGTTGAGATGCGCGATCACAGGCGCGGGCGTGCCCGCTGGCGCTGCGATGCCGAACCACGGCATCACCCTGAATCCCGCGAAACCGGATTCGGCGACGGTCGGCACGTCCGGCATGGCTTTCATGCGATCCGCGCTCGGCGTTGCCAACGCTCGCAATACACCGGCAGCGATGTAGGGCTTGGCGCTGGATGAACATGCCGTGGAATTGGCCACCGACCAAATCCTGGATCGCGGGGCCATTGCCACGGTAAGGAATGTGGGCGATGTCGATCTTCGCGCGCAAGTTGAGCATCGCAAGCGCCAGATGGCCCCCGGTACCGTTACCCGTGGAACCGAAGGTGAGAGATCCAGGACGCGACTTCGCCGTGCTGATCAGTTCACTAAACGATTGAATCGGAAGTTTCGGATTGATGACAAGGACCATGGGCGAGAGTGCAACGTGCGCGACGGGTGCGAGGTCTTTGCGTGCGTCGTAGGGGACGCGCCCCGCCATCAAAGTTTCATTGATCGCAAGATCATTGGCGACAATGCCAAGTGTCTTGCCGTCTGCGGGCGATCGCACGACATAACTTGTACCGATCGTGCCTGCGCCACCGCTGCGGTTGTCGACGATGACATTGGTTCCAAGTTTCGCCCCGAGCGGGGCGGCCAGCAAGCGAGCCAAGATGTCGGTAAACCCCCCCGGCGGATACGGAACGACAAGGCGGATCGACTTGCTCGAAGTCTCCACCTGAGCACGCGAAGGGCCCAATGCAGGAAAGAGCACGCTTGCAGCCATACCCTGCAGAATGCGACGCCGATCTCGATTCATGTTGGTCCTTTGCGGCTCATAGCCGGACGTTGGGAAGTGGCTTCCCCGCCCTTCTCAAGGTGCTTGACTCGGTCGGCTCTGCGGACAAGCCGTTCCGAACCGCTGCGAGGGTTTCGATGCTACGGCGCACGACCGGTCATGCATAATGAAAGTTATTCCATTTAGTATTCTCGAAAGTTATGTCACCCGCCCAGAACGTCCGCGTTGAGCGAATCAAGGTCCGGCACCTGAATTGCCTACTCGCTTTGGCTGAGCACGGCAGCGCGGTACGGGCGGCGGAGGCGTTGGCAGTCACGCAACCGGCGGTCTCGAAAACTCTCGCGGAACTTGAGGAAATCGTCGGCCAACGCTTGTGCGTGCGGACCCGCAAAGGGGTAACCTTGACGGCTGTCGGCCGCGTGTTGCTGCGTTACGCGTCGCGCAGCTTGCACATCCTGGGTGAAGGGGTCGAAAAGATCGTGGAGATGCGCCACGTCGATGA
>JAVEWL010000896.1:0-2556 GCA_034004565.1 FCB group bacterium
TACACTAGAAGCCGGCTTCAGCCGGACTTTTCGGGCTTTGCTTTAGCTGAAGCAGGATCGAAAAGCCCGGCTAAAGCCGGCTTCATCCATAGGGTCTCAGTCTCAACCCCCCTGCTGAAGCAGGGGGCAAAGGTCAAAAGCCCGCTGAAGCGGGCTATGGGACCTTCGCAATGACGTCGAGTTACGGCATTCGGCTAAAGTGTTGCCATTTCTCTATTTCGCTTTTCCCGGTGGCAACCTCCTCTCTCCCGGCTGTACAATAGCCCAGGGGAAGGACAACTCGGGAGGTTGTATGTTAAGCGAACTGACGTGCCAGGAATGGCAGGACGCGCTTTGCATCCCCGACGACCGCCTGCCTCAGGCGTTGATTCTCCGGGGAACGCGTAACCTTCGTGCCAACGCGGACAAGTACCGCGCCTTTCTCGAGGACCCCGTGGAACTTTGCCCGCCCAACGCCCTGTTCGAGAATGTCGTGCTGGGTAACCTGCGCGGCGTGCCCGTGGCCTACGCCTCGGTTTACGGCGCGGCGATGGCTTCCGAAATCACGCATCTGTGCGGCGTGCTGGGTGCGCGGCGCGTTATCCTCACCGGTTGCTGCGGCGCGGTTGCGCCCGGACTGCTGCCCGGCGACCTCGTGTGCGCCACCTCGGCCCGCGCGGCGGAGGGCGCGGCGCACTGCTATCTTCCGTATCGCCATCGCGTGTCCGCGTCGAGCGAACTCGTCAACGCCGTCGCGGCGGAGGCGGTGTCGCCGGTATCCCTGTACCGGGGCGCCGTCTGGACCACGGCCGCCCTGCTCGCGGAAAGCGAGGCCGACCTGCGCGCGTGGCGCCGGCAGGAATACACGGCGGTCGACATGGAAACGGCGACCGTGTACGCCGTCGCCGAGTACTTCGGCATGCAACGAATCGCGCTGCTGTTCGTGTTCGACAATCCCCTCGACGGCGACACTCTTCTGCTCACGGGCGAGGATTCGCGGATCAGGCGCGAGGCGGGCGAGCACGCCATGATCGCCGCCGCCCTGGATCTTGCCGCGCCGGTGGGCGTGGCGTAAGATGTCGCGGTTGCGATGAAGTCCTGGCACATACCTGGGAGACAAGAGACATGCTTGTATTGGCATTGATAGTGGGCGCCACGGCGGTATTGGGAGCGCAGGAGACGGACATGCTGCATTTCGAAAAGCAGAAGATCGGCACGGCGACCTACGAGGCCGCGTCCGTGTGCGACGTCAACAACGACGGGGTTCTGGACATCGTGTCGGGCGAGTACTGGTTCCAGGGACCGGACTTCACCAAGCAGTTCAAGATCGCCGACATCCAGAAGGTCGAGGACTACTACGACGACTTCTCGGATTACCCCATGGACGTGAACGGCGACGGCTACCCCGACATCATTACGGGCGGCTGGTGGGGCGAGACCCTGCGCTGGCGCGAGAACCCCAAGGGCCAGGACCAGCCGTGGACCACGCACGACATCGCAAAGGTCGGCAATATCGAGCGGACGTGCTTCTGGGATGTTGACGGCGACGGGCAGATCGAAGTGGTGCCGAACACGCCCGGCAAGCCGCTGCGCGTCTTCAAGCTCGTGCTCGATGCGAACGGCAAAGGCACCGGGAAGTTCGACGAGTTCGTAATCAGCGAAGCGGGTTCCTCGCACGGCCTCGGGTTCGGCGACATCAACGGCGACGGCCGCAAAGATTTCGTGATGGCCAACGGCTGGTTCGAAGCGCCGAAGGATCCCTTCAAAGAGAAGTGGGAATGGCACGACGAGGGCTTCAACTTCGGCGGCGCGAGCGTGCCCATCCTCGTCCACGACGTGAACGGCGACGGCAAGGCCGACATCATCGTCGGACAAGGACACGACTACGGTCTCGCGTGGTACGAGCAGAAGGTCGACGGCGACGGCAACCGCACCTGGGTCAAGCACGATATCGATACGGGCCGCTCGCAATACCACGACATGGACCTCATCGACATCGACAACGACGGGCAGCTCGAGCTCGTCACCGGCAAGCGTTACCGCGCGCACCAGGAACACGATCCCGGCTCGCTCGATCCGCTCGGCCTCTATTACTTCAAGATCAACGGCGGCGAGTTCGTGCGCCACACCGTCAGCTACGGCCCCGCCGGCGAAGCCAGCGGCGCGGGCATCTACATGTGGTTCGCCGACATGGACGGCAACGGCTACAAAGACATCGTCGCTCCCGGCAAGGACGGCCTGTTCCTCTTCCGGAACATGGGACCGAAATAGCGTTTTCGGTTAACGATGGTTATGAGGCCCCGGGCAAGAATGTCCGGGGCCTCTTCACGTTTTGGGAAAGCGGAAAGCGGGGACAGTTTCCACTTTTGATTTTTGGGACTGGTTGACTATGAGGGTAAAGGCGAGCACGGGGCTTCGCAGGTAATCGGAAGCTCATCAAAAGTGGAACAGTGGGGCTGTTGAGAAATGCGTTCTTTTGCGCGTCATGCGGCCCAGGCGGATACGGGGCGCCTGAAAGCCAGGGTTGCGATCACCCGACGCCACAGGCGGCTTGCATCGTCTAGAAGGCGTCTGAGG
>JAVEWL010000897.1:0-2551 GCA_034004565.1 FCB group bacterium
CAATAGCGAAGCGCGGCGCCGGGCTTCCGCGGCGTGCGGGAACTCGCGCAGCACGGCGCGCAGGGTATCGGCCGCGTCGGAGGGGCGTTCGGCGCGCTTTTGAATGATGGCCACTTCGAGCAACGGCAGCGGCGAAGCCGGGAAGCGCGCGGCAAGCTTGCGGCACTCTTCTATCGCCGCAGTGTACTGCCCGCGCGACGCCAGGCCCCGCGCGTGCCGGAAGGCGTCCGTCGAGATGGGTTCGGGCTTTTTGTCCATCATCGAGATTTGCATCGAGAAGGTGTTCGCAAAGGAAAACACCAGGACATATCCGAAGATCATGGCGGGAATCACGCCGCCGAGCATGTTCGCGAGGAACAGGTCCATGCGCGAACTTATGTCTTCCGGCATGACCTCGCCCAGGCGCACGAGAAGGGCTTGGCAGCCGGTATACGCGAGGGCGTGGATCGCCACGGCCACGAGCGTCGCCAGGAACGCCACCGAAACCGGCGGGCTGTCCCCGAACCGGGGCGAGCGCAGTAACCATAGGCCCGCCAACGTCAGGAGCCCGTCGGCGGCAAATAGTACCAGGTAACCCCAGAGCATGTCGTCATTCCATTCGAGCGTCGGGGCACACTTCGCCCCACCCCCTTATCGGCAGAAACCCCGGAAGAATGAAGAGCAAAGAACGAGGAACGAAGAACGAGGAACGAGGAAAGAAAGAGCTAAAGGCCCGCCATTTCTTTCCTCGTTCCTCGTTCTTCGTTCCTCGTTCTTCGTTCCTTCCCGGTGGTATACTTCTATTCCCTTGGGCAAAGGGCGGCGCGCATTTGGCGATTCGCGCCCTGTTTTACTGTCTTACATTCGGGAGGTGGCAGGATGATACGCGTTACATCGTACGGCGCCGCGCAGGAAGTCACGGGCAGCAAACACCTGGTCGAGGTAGACGGTTATCGCGTGCTTCTCGATTGCGGGATGTTCCAGGGGCGCCGCATGGAGTCGGACGTCCGCAATCGCAACTTGAGGTTCGACGCATCGTCCTTGCACGCCGTCGTCCTGAGCCACGCCCACATCGATCACAGCGGCGTGCTGCCGGTGCTGATCCGGCAGGGATTCCAGGGACGCATCTACGCCACGCCCGCCACGCGCGATCTGTGCGCCGTGATGCTCACCGACAGCGCGCACATCCAGCAGAAAGACGCGGAGTGGTTGTCGAAGAAGAACCGCGAGTTCGTGCCGCCGCTCTACCGCCAGGAAGACGTGCCGCCGACGATGAAACGTTTCGTGGCGATGCCGTACGACGAGCCGTTTGATCCGGTGCCGGGGATGACGGTTACGTTCCACGACGCGGGCCACGTGCTGGGGTCGGCGATGGTGGACATCGAGTACAAGGACGGCGGGCAGGATCGCCGGTTCTTGTACACCGCCGATATCGGGCGCAGGAACATGCCGATCCTGCGAGACCCGTGGGTGCCGGACGGCGCGGACGTGGTGATGATGGAGAGCACGTACGGCGATCGCGATCATTCGCCGATCGAGACGCGCGATCGCGACCTGGGCGAGGTGGTGCGCGAAACCGTGGCGCGCGGCGGCAAGATCATCGTGCCGACGTTCGCGCTGGAACGCGCGCAGGAATTTGTGTACTCGCTGAAGCGGCTCGAGGTGGCGGGCGAAATACCCGAGATTCCGGTGTACGTCGACAGTCCGCTGACGGTGAACATCACGGAGATTTTCCGCTTGCATGCCGAGGTGTTCGATACGGAGTTCCGGCGCATGATCGTCGAGAACGGGGATCCCTTCCTGCTCAAGCACATCAAGTACATTTCGCGCGTCGAGGAATCGATGGCGCTCAACGATTCGCACGAACCGATGATCATCATTTCGGCATCGGGCATGTGCGAAACGGGCCGCATCCTGCACCATTTGCGCAACAACATCGAGGATCCGCGCAACACGATCCTCATCATCGGCTTCCAGGCCAAGAATACGCTGGGCCGGCGCCTGGTCGAGCGCGAACCCCAGGTGAAAATCTTCGGCGTCAAACGGCCCGTGAACGCGCAGGTAAAGGTGATGAACTCCTTCAGCGCCCACGCCGGCCGCGGCGATTTGATTGAATTCGGCAAGCAGTTGAAGGGGAAGGTCGACCGCATCCTCCTGGTCCACGGCGAAAACGGGGCGCAACTCGCGTTGAAGACGGCTCTCGAAGCCGAAGGCCTCAAGGTCGAAATCCAGAAGGAGGGCGTAGCGACCGAAGTGTAGGGCGGCAGGTTCTCGTGCGACTTCGGGACGGGCTTCAGGCGTTTCCGGTGGCGTATTTGGCGACGACGGCGAGGCCGGTGGCGACGCTGGTAAAGGTGTCGCGCGGCAGCAGGCGTTCGCGGCCATAGCGTTCCTCGAGCATCTGGCGCACGGCGGGGACGAGGCTCGTGCCGCCGGTCGTAAGGACCTTGTCTACGCCGTCCGGCTTGACGCCCGCGGCGGATTCGGCCTCGAGGATACTGCGTTCCATCTCGGAGAGGCTGTGCTCGATGATGTGGGCGAATTCGACGCGTTCGAGGTGTTCCTCGATGTC
>JAVEWL010000101.1:0-11490 GCA_034004565.1 FCB group bacterium
CCCTCGGCTCCCCCCCACGACTTCTTCGTTCTCCGCCGGTTCAGGCTTGCATCCGCGGCTTCTTGCGGGATGCACGCCTGCACGACTCATACCAGAGCGTGCGGATTCAATTCTGATTGGGTCAAGGGTTGTGCAAATCATTGATTGCCAACAGTATAACCTGTACACTGCAAAGGAGAGTGAACCTAAAGCCAGCCATAGGATATTTTATGAGAAATAGCGGTCGAGGCTCAACGAGCCGGCAAGAAGAAGCAATGGCGCCTGTTCAGGCGAAGAGCCCAGCAAAGCTGCATTTTGTCCTTGTCGACTTTGAGAACGTTCAGCCCAAGAACATGAGTATCCTGGTGGGTGGGCCTTTCAAGATTAAGATCTTTCTGGGGGCGGTTCAGGCCAAGATTCCCCTGGATGTGGCGCGTGCGCTGCAGGCGTTCGGCTCGGATGCCGAGTATATTCAGATTGATGGGAACGGCAGCAACGCGCTCGATTTCCACATCGCGTATTACATCGGCCGGCTCGCCTGCGAATACCCCGAAGCCTGCTTCCATATTATTTCCAAGGACACGGGTTTTGACCCGTTAATCAAGCACCTCAGGGCGCAGGAAGTGGAATGTCACCGTTCAACGACCGTAACGGACATCCCTATCTTGAACATTCCGAACTCGAAGAGCGGCCCGGAGAAGGTGGACGCGGTAATCGAGAATTTAATTAAGCGCAAGGCGGGGAAGCCTCGGACCCTGAAAACCCTCGGAAGCACGATTCGTTCCTTGTTCGTCAACAAGCTGACGGACGACGAACTCGACAAGTTGCTCGATCAATTGGTTGACCGGGGGGTTGTTGCTGTGTCTGACGGGAAAGTGACGTACGACCTTCCGGCATGAAGCTCGTTGGCGGGATGAGACGTATGGGAATGATGAGAGCTATGAGGGCTTGCTCATAGCTCCTTATCTTTGCCGGTAAGGCCGGTCGATCTATACGCGCTCCAAGGTCTTGCGGATGATGCTTTCGCGCGTCTCGATGCTCTCGGTAAGTTTGAATTGGACGCGCGCGCGATTGAGGTTGTGGCCTTCGTAGCTCGTCTTGAAATACACGTCGCCGGCAATGAAGTCCGCGAAGAAGCGCAGACCCAGCTCGAAGGCAATAAGGCGGACCCCATCGTACAGGAGCGCGCGATCTTCGTCCGTCAGGAATTCCTTCGCATTCAGCATATACCCCTTCACGATCGTGTCGCAGAGGTCCGTGTCGAAGAACACTTGGCTCAAGTCTTTGGCGTCCTCGCCGGCGGGGTTGCAGCACGAACGAAGGGCATCGCCTACGTCGTAGTGGATGAGTCCCGGCTTTACGGTATCCAGATCGACGATGCTGGTTCCCTTCCCGGTGTCGGTGTCGATCATGATATTGCTGATCTTCGGGTCGCCGTGAATGGTCCGCTGCGACAGCTTTCCGCAATCCTTCGCGTCTTCAAGAATGCCGGCCCATTCCCTCCGCTCGGTGACAAAGCGGTAACAGCGTTCCGCCTCGAGCGAGCTCCGCAACCGTTCCTGGCCTTGCGGGGTGGCCAGCGCGGCGTCGAGGTTGGAGAGATAGCCAGGCGTGATGTGGAATCCGACCAGCGTGTCGTGCAGCTTGTCCACGCTCAGGTCGCTGACAATGCGCTGAAATTGCCCCAGGACCAGTCCCGCCTCATAGGCATGTTCCAGGCTCTGCACGCGGCTGAATGACTGGGCGGACGCAATCAACGAGATGCCCCGCCAATAGTCGCCCACCTCGTCGATAACGAAGTTCTTGCCGTCTTTCGCCTGAATTATGCGAGGCAGTTGCCAGATGCGGTCCGAACTGTCGGCTTCGTCCTCGAGACGCGGGTGTACGTGGTCGGTCAGGACGCACATGTTCTCGATGATGAAGTCGGGCCTGGGAAAGACTTTGCGGTTGATGCGCTGAAGGATGAAGCGCTCTTCCGAAAACGTGGTGCGGAAGACGACCAGGTAGGTGTCGTTGACGTTTCCGTCGCCTGTCGGCTCGACCTTCACCAGTCTTCCCGCAACATCGAATTGGCGTGCAATGGCAGCTAACTTCACGGTTGTCCCTCTCCTCCTGAGCCGCTTTCACCCACCACAAACCGATTGGGCTTTGCCCCATAGTACAGAAATCACCTTACACATCCCAACGGACACCTACCCGCTGAACTCGAAGCCCGTCAGGTTGACGTAATTCCCCTTGGAAGCCTCGGCTTTGTCCGGCAGCAGGGTTAAGACGAGCGTGTGCTCGGCATTGCCGAGGCCGGAGAAATCCCAGCGCTTGGGTTCGCCGCGGTTGGGACCGTACTGATCGACAACGCCGACGACGTTGCCGTCGATTTTCACCTCGATCCGTCCCGCATCGTCGTAGAGTTGCCCGATGAGGGTGATGCTGTCGCCCTGGAATGTGTACTGGGCGGAGGAGCCGATGGTGTTGGTGGCGTGCCAGCCGCCGAAATCGATCCAGCCGGGGCTGAAGGTTGCGGCGGTGCGGGATACGCGATCGACGGTGCATTCGGGGTCGAGGTACATGAAATAGCGCTCGCCCTTCTTCATTTGATAGAAGGGCCGCAGCAGGACGTTGGGGTCCGAGTTCAGGCGGTAGTTCAAAGGTTCGCCTTTGAGGGGCACAAAGGGCGATTCGGAGCTGGGTTTGAGGTCCCAGGGAAGGTTCGCGAAATCGAATTTCTTGCTGGGATTCCCGTCGAGCGAGCGGGCAACCATGGTCACGGGACCGAAGGTGATGGCTGTCGGATAGGGTTTGTCCTTGAGGAGGGGGCTGGTCCGGAATTCGCGGGGAAAGTAGATGTTGATACGATCGTTATTGTGCCATTCGCGGTGGAACACCGCCCAGCCGTGCTCGTCGATCTCAAACGGAACGGGTTTGGTGCCAATAGTGCCTTCGTCTCTCTCGGACTGCACCGGGGTGGAAGCTTGCATAGGCGCGGACAGCCAACCGGGGACGCGCACCCGGATCGAGAACGTGGCGGGCTTTTCCATACGCAGCACCAGCGTCGTGCCGGATGATTCTGGGAAATTCGTCTCTTGCTCGAGAGTCACTCTTTGAGCCATGCGGCTGCGTTCCGGATGCATCCATTCGACGGTCGACGGCGTGAAGAGGTTGACGTAGAGGCCTTCTCCGTCTTTGAAATAGATAAGGTTGCAGAACTCGGCCAGCGCCTGGGGGCGCGTGCCCGAGCAGCAGGCCCAGGGCGCCATATTCTGCTTCGCGGAACCGGCGAGGTTGTATTCGGAGTAGTAGAAGACGCCGCCGTCGGGGTCCATGGGGATGCTCGCGCCGATGCCGTTGATGGCCAGTAGTTCAATCCAGTCGCCGTAGCGGGCGTCTCCCGTAAAGGTCTGGAGATACTTGCTCATTTTGAACCCGGCCCATGTTCCGCATTGCGTCTCGAAGTGGTTGTTGGTTTCGCGGAGCATGTCGGCGAGCTTGGGGCGCGGCATCAAGGTCTCGTTCGGACCGAAACCGCCGGTGACCCACAGTTGCGAGTCCCAGAGGAAGTCGTAGCCGTTCTTGAGGGTGTCGAGGTGGCGAGGGTCGCCTGCGACGGCGTAGGCCGCCCCGAGACCGTTGAGGCTGTTCACGTGGCTGTAGGCGTGATACCAGCCCCCGTTCATCGGATGCTGGAAGATGTCCTGCTTGTTCGCGATAAGATCCCAGAATTCCGTGTACTCCCAGATCCTGGCAAAGTGGAAGTACTTCTCATCGTGCGTCACCTGATATGCGCGATAGAGATTCTCGCTCAGCGTATACCACTCGCCGCCGCCTTCGCCCGTCGGACGCGCGTAGAGTCGCGAACGATCGAGATGCGCAACTGCCCAGTCGGTGATGCGGCTCAGGTGTGCCAAGGCCTCGCGGTTGTCGCAATACACATAGAGATCCACGAGCCCGCAGACCATTTTGTCGTAGTAATAAGGGGGCAGTCCGGGATTCTTCTCGATGAAGAAAAAGCCATCCGGCTCGATGCACTTGGCCCACTCGCTCATCAGCGCCTCGGCCTTGCTCTTGCAGTCAAAGTCGCGCGTTACCGCGTACATTCGAGCCAGGCCCGAAAGCACTTGCCCGAAGGTATTGTGCCCGATATAACAGCCGCCCAGGTCCGCTCCCGGCGCAGGCAGTCCTGCCCGAAGCCGGTACCCGCGCAGGAGGTCGTCGTTCGGCAGGCGCAGATAGAAATCGCGCACCTCGTCGAACTGCATCTTCATGCGGCTGTCCTGGAGGCTGACGTCGTGGTAAGGGAAAGGCTGCAACATGCTCCTCCCCGGCTGTAAGGGCTCCGCCTGCGCCGACACCATCGACAATAACACCAACACAGCGGTACAGCCTGTTGCGGTATTCATGATAGGTCCCCGTTCCCCCTTTTGCATACAACCGTATCGCTCCAACACACGCGATGAGTATCCATTCCCTCCGCCGGATTGTCAAAGGGCATGCGTTGAGGCGGGGAGAGGGGGGCCGTCGACTATCCGGGCCTCGAAGTTTCCGAAACTGAGAACAGATTTGACTTGTAATTGGGCCTGCCATCTAATACCGTCTGTTGGCGTCTTTTAACAGGAAGTCGCAGGCAATGGTGGGCAAAATGGCATCGCAAGATAAATGGCTGACCGTCGAAGAACTGGCTAGCTATCTGAAAATGAGCCGGACAAAGCTCTATCAGATGGCCCAGAAGGGTGATCTGCCGGCCTCCAAGATTGGTACCCAGTGGCGGTTCGACCGGGAACGAATTGATACCTGGATGGAACTGCAGTCGAACCACAATTCGGGGAAAAACTCGAAATGAAAATGCAATACTCCGGATTGTTACACCGGCTTATCTCTCACCTGCGCAGCCAACCGTGGCTTCGCGATGATGAAAAGCTTGAGCTCAACGCCTCCGTCGGTCACTGGCTCCAGAATCCTGAGCTGTCGGTCCCCTTGTTTTCAGAAGCGATGCGCAATGAAAGTCTTTCGTATCTGAATACCGCATTGCTCAATGTCGATTCGTTTACCTCTGCCTCAACTTGCGTTCGCGATACGCATGAACCCCACCAGCAGAATCTGGATTTCATTTCTTGGGATGTGCCCTATCCCCCGCCCGTGACCTCCGACTTTACCTTCATTGATTTGTTCGCCGGTATCGGTGGATTCCGACTGGCCTTTCAGCGCGCAGGGGGTTGGTGGTGATGAACACGAAGGTCAGTTATCTGTATCGAGATGCGTGTAACTACAAGACGTTTCATGAGGTTGTTCTGGCAGGAGTTATTGGAGAAGACGACATCAAGCCGTTGCTTAAGGATGAAACATTCTTTGTTCCATCTGAAGTCGGGCTACCAGATCTACAGCAAGCGGATTTTGGTGTAGACGATCACATCTGGCATGAAATAGTATCTATATCCAAAACCGATGAAGAACCGTCGCTCAGCATTAGGGCTTCTGATTTCCTAAAGCGCTTCAGGCTTGCATCTCAAGCAAACTGGAATGAATATGCTGTTTTCAAGAGAAAAGGTCTGACATGAATAAGATTGAGCGCAAGGCATGGACACGAGAAGAGTTAATGCTTGCGATTAACCTTTATTGCAGAACCCCTTTTGGGAAGATAGACACCTCGAATCCGGAAATAATTGCCTTAGCCCATTTACTTAGTCGAACTCCTGGTTCGGTCAGCTATAAGCTTGCAAATTTCGCCAGCATTGACCCGTCTCTGCCCCGCAAAGGCGCTTCAAATGTCAGTAAGCTCGACAAAGAAGTCTGGAATGATTTCTTTGCAAGTTGGAATGAAATGGCTTATCAGAGTGAAATGATAGCCTCTGAAATTCGAGGGGAAACACTGGATTCAGATGAAGATATTTCAATTCCCGATGGGAGAATGACGGAATCAATTGTGAAATTGCGTGTGAATCAAGCGTTCTTTCGAAAAATGGTCCTCGCTTCCTATGACAATTCATGTTGCATCACTGGTTTGCCGATGTCGGAACTTCTGGTTGCCAGTCATATAGTTCCTTGGGCCAGAGACACAAAGAATCGAACAAATCCACGAAATGGACTTTGTCTGAACACATTGCATGACAAGGCATTTGACGTAGGCCTAATCACAATTGACGAGGGTTACAAACTCATCGCGTCATCAAGAATAAGAGACATAGATCCGCAAAAATCGAGAATCCTCTCCGACTATATCGGGGTCAAGATCCGAATGCCAAAGCGGTTCTTACCAGACGAAGAGTTCTTGAGATACCACAGAGAGAATGTTTTTCGAGACTGACTGGTATGTCCTTCCCTATATTGCCTGCCCCTTATCTGACTTCGTTTCCAAAAGAATGGCGAAATTCTCTACTTTCGCTTGAAGGGTTTGTAGCTCATATTCGCACCCAGCAGGCAGGTGTAGACGGCATTGAGAAATGGACAAACTGACGCCTGAACGCCGAAGCTGGAACATGAGCAAGATTCAATTGGCTGACACGAAACCGGAAATCTTGGTTCGTTCGTTGCTGCACCGAATGGGTTACAGATTCAGGCTTCATCGCAAAGACCTTCCTGGCAGGCCTGACATCGTTCTTCCCAGACACAATGCGGTCATTCTTGTCCATGGCTGCTTCTGGCACAGGCACGCGGGCTGCAAATTTGCATACACTCCAAAAACGCGGCAGGAATTCTGGGGAGAGAAATTCAAGGCCAATGTCCGGCGTGATGCAACAGTCCGGCAGCGGTTAACGAAAATGGGCTGGCGGATTCTTGTCGTATGGGAATGCGAACTAAATGATCTGTCATCACTGAAAGTGAATTTAGAGAGTTTTTTATCTTGCTGATTGCACCCCTTTTCATCCTGCCCTTTAAACATCGAGGATAACTCGCCCTCCTGATAGACTCATGCGGGTTGGGCAACCAGTAGCGAGGGCGTAATGCGGATATCGTTGTGGATTAGCTTGCTCATGATAGGCGTTGCGGCGGCGGAGCCGTTGCCGTCGATTGGCGCCATTCGCTGGGACGGTTGGTTCGAGGGCAATCCCTGGGAGAAGAATCTCGCTTCCGCGGAATGGGCTTATCGGCTGCCGTTCTTCGCGAACCCTAAAGAGGGAACCGGACCTGTTATCTGCGAAGATTCGCAGGCGGTGATGGACCGCGAGATTGCCTATGCCAAGGCCGGCGGCCTCTCGTACTGGGCGTTCTGCTATTACCATCCGAAGTCCTGGCCCAAGGCGGACGCCTACAACTACGGGTGGCGGCGCTACCTTGCCAGTGTGCACAAGAAGGACCTCCATTTTTGCCTCCTGCTTCAGGGCGGTTCGCACCTTGGCCCCGCCGACGAATGGAAGGACACGGTGGGGGAGTTCGTTCAACTTTTCAAGGAACCAACTTACCAGCGGGTATGTGGGAATCGGCCGTTGCTGTATGTGTACGCCTGCGAGAAACTCGTCACTCACTTCGGGTCGCGAGAGGCCGCGGGTGACGCCTTCAAGTTGCTTCGCGCGGAGAGCCAAGAGGCTGGCGCGGGGGATCCGTACATAGTCGCGCAGGTCTGGCCGAACCAGCTTCGCGAAGATTTCTTTGACGCGATCCGTTTTGATGCCGTGGGGGCCTACAGCGCGCAGGGCGACAAGGGCGACGCGCAACCCTACGCGAAACTGGTCGAGTCGAACCGCTGGTATTGGAACGAGTACAAGCGTACCGGCCGCAAAGTGGTGCCGACCGTCAATGCCGGCTGGGACGGCCGCCCGCGCAAGTACACCGGCGCCTGGTACGCCCAGGCCACGCCTGCGGAAATTGCCGACGCCGTTCGGCAGGCCTTCGATTGGGTGGGCGCCAACGCGGAAAGCGTGCCTGCGCGGACGGTCCTGGTCTACGCGTGGAACGAATTCGACGAGGGTGGCTGGCTCTGCCCGACCCTTGAGGAAGGCCCCGCGCGGCTTGATGCCATACGCGTAATGCTGGACGGATATGCGGTTAAGAAGGGCCAAGTACACCTGGCAGAATGAACAAGGGATTGAATCAATGTGGGGCAGTCGCCCTCGGCTACCATTCCAGGCTTATCCACGATGATGGTAGCCGAGGGCGGCTGCCCCACATGAGCACTCATTCTGGTAGCAATTCTATGGAAGCTTGAACGGTGGTAATTTGAGTACTTTGACCCACGTCAAACCCAAATACCAACTTCATACTAATTTGTCCCAAATTAGTATAAGCACTTTAAGCACTCTCAAGGCACCCCATTCCTCCCGCGCTTTGAATGGTCGAGGCCGGCGCGGTATGCTCTGCGTTCCTGTGTGTGGCGGCAACGTATGAAGGAAGAGAGTCAGGCATGGCGATCGTGGATCTGTCGACGTTGGAGTGGGAAGTGTATGGCTGGCGGCCGCATGCGTGGGCGTTGGGGCGCAGCATGGAGACCGGGTCGGTCCTGCAGGCGGAGAATGGGCCGTATCCCGCGTTTGTGCCGGGATCGGTGCATCGGGCGCTGCTAGAGGCGGGGGTGATTCCGGATTGGCATGTGGGTGTGGAGTCGCGCGCGAGCGAATGGCTCGAACACCGGCATTGGCATTTTCGAGCGATGCTTCCGGCGGGCTGTGTGCCCTTGGGCGAGCGGGTGGTGCTGGATGCGCAGGGGCTTGACCACAGCGGATGGGTGTACGTCGGTGGCAAGGAAGTGGGACGCTTCGAAGGCGCGCTCTTGCCGCACCGCTTTGACGTGACGGAGGCGCTAAGCGGAGAAGGCCCGCACGCCATCGACATCGTCTTCGAGGAAGCGCCGCGCGAACAGCCGCAGATTGGATTCTCTTCGCGGTCGCAGCATTTCAAGCCGCGCTACAACTATAGCTGGGACTGGATTCCGCGCGTGGTGACGACGGGCGTGTGGGCGCCGTTGACCCTGCGCAGCGGTCTCGATGCGGCGCTGGAAATCGTGGGCGCGCATGCGGACCTGGACGCGAACAACCGTGGAAGCGTGCGCCTTACGGTGCGAAACGAGGATTCCGCCTCGACCGTCCCGACGTACGAAGCCGTGCTGCGTTCCGGCGACCGGGTGGTGGCGAAGGTGCGAGCGGAAGCTACGGGTGCGGAGACCGCGCTTGCCCTGGACGATCTGACCGTGACGCCGTGGTGGCCGAACGGGTTGGGCGAGGCGACGTTGTATTCGCTTGAGGTCCGGGCGTGTTCGGCAAGCGGTGACGCGCTTTGGGCGCGGACGTTATCGCTGGGTTTCAAGCGTATCGAGTGGGCGCCTTGTGAAGGGGCGGCGGCCGATGCGCTGCCGTGGATCTGCGTCGTGAACGGCAAGCCGGTTTTCCTGCAAGGGATCAACTGGACGCCCATCCGCGCGACCTTCCCCGATACGGAAGACGAAGAACACATCACGCTCGTTGAACTTTACCGCGAGATGGGCTGCAACTGCATCCGCGTATGGGGTGGGGGCGTGATGGCGCCGCCGGCCCTGCTCGACGCTTGCGACCGCGCCGGGATGCTGCTGTGGCAGGATTTCCCGTTGTCGTCGTCGGGCCTGGACAACATGCCGCCCGACAGTCCGGACGTTATCGCGAAACTCGAACGCATCGCGGAGGCATACGTCAGCCGCAATGCGTATCGCGCGTGCCGCCTGCTGTGGTGCGGTGGCAACGAGCTTTTCGGCGTAATAGACGGCATTGAAACGCCTATCACGACGGCGCATCCCTGTATTGCGATGCTCGACGGCGTGGTGAAGCGCTGGGATGCGGGACGCCGCTTTATCCCGAGCACGCCCTGCGGGCCGATCTTCTATGCGCATGAGAAGAACTTTGGCACGGGCATTCATCACCTGGTTCACGGGCCTTGGGGCATGGGTCCCTTCGGGACGCTTGACGGCTGGAAGGAGTATTGGTCGAAGGACGATTCGCTCTTCCGCGCGGAAGTAGGAATGCCCGGCGCACAGTCGGAGGAACTCACCCGGCGCTATGCGGGCGATATGCCCGTGTGGCCGCCGGAGGAGTTATGGCGGCATTCCAGCGCGTGGTGGATCGATTGGACGCGACACCAGGCGATGTGCGAGGGGCAGGAGCCCGATGCGGCGCTTCGTTGTTACGTTGAGCATACGCAGAAGGAGCAGGCGGAGGCCTTGTCTTTCGCGGCGGCCGCGAGCAAGAACCGCTTTCCGAAATGCGGCGGCATCGTTTTCTGGCACGGCCACGACTGCTTTCCGTGCCCGATTAACAACAGTCTTATCGATTTTGACAAGAAGCCCAAGCCGGTATACTTTGCCTTGCAGGAAGTGTTTCGTGGGCGGCAGGGCTGAGGTTGCCGGAAAGCAGGGACAGTTTCCATTTTCCGGTTTGGGGCTGCCGACGCTGGTGGCGCTCCGGGTAGCGATGCGATGGTGTGTGGTCAATGGCGGTTTTGGAAAATGGAACAGTCCCTGTTTTCCGGCTGAGGACGTAGAGAGTAATTGAGATAGGGAAATGGGAAGTATGGGAGGCATGGGAATGATGGGAGGTATGAAGAGCGTCCCCTCACCCCTGCCCTCTCCCCCGATGGGGGAGAGGGGGAGTCTCGGGTCTATTCTAGGCCATCATTCCCATGCCTCCCATAACGCCCATTCTTTAGAAAACCAGCTCCAGCCAAGGAGAGTACGATGAGTGAATTGGGCACGGCGGCGCGGCCGTTGCGCGTGGCGATGGTGGGCAGCGGCCCGAGCAGTTTCTATGCGGTTGAGGCGCTGCTGAAGGCCGAAAGGGCGGTGGCGGTGGACATGTTCGACCGTCTGCCTACGCCTTTTGGGTTGGTGCGCGGCGGCGTCGCGCCCGACCATCCGAAGATCAAGAGCGTGACTCGCGTCTACGAGAAGATTGCCCAACACGAGGCCTTCGCGTTCTTCGGTAATGTGACCGTCGGCAAAGACATCTCGGTCGACGAGCTGCACCGGTTCTACGACGCGATCATCTTCGCGTGTGGCGCGGAAACGGACAAGCGCCTTGGCGTTCCTGGCGAAAGCTTGCAGGGAAGCTACGCGGCGACCGAATTCGTGGGCTGGTACAACGGCCATCCCGACTACCGTGACCGCCACTTCGATCTTTCGCACGAGGTTGCCGTAATTATCGGTCAGGGCAACGTCGCCATGGACGTCACGCGCATCCTCGCGAAATCCGTCGACGAACTGCGCGACACCGATATCGCGCAACACGCCCTCGAAGTGCTTGCCGAGAGCCGCATCAAGGAGATTCACCTGGTCGGCCGTCGCGGGCCCGTGCAGGCCGCCTTCACGCATCCCGAACTCAAAGAACTTGGCCATCTGTCGACCTGCGACCCCGTGGTCGACCCTGCCGACCTGCAACTGGACGCCGCGAGCCGTGAGGAACTCGAAGACGCCTCGAACCATCACAGCCAGAAGAACATGGGCGTGCTCGAAGAATTCGCCGCGCGCCCGTCTTCGGGTAAAGACAAGCGCTGCCGCATCCGCTTCTTCCGCAGTCCCCACGAACTGCGAGGGGACGGGCGCGTGCAATCGATCGTGCTCGAGAA
>JAVEWL010000102.1:0-11473 GCA_034004565.1 FCB group bacterium
CACATGTTCCCGTTCACGCCGGTGGAACTCCACCAGGGCTGGGTGCGCGGCAAGGAACGGATCATCACCTGCGTCTCCGGCAACTTCAACTGGGAAAGCGAGGGAGGCCGCCCCCGGGTGTTCGTTGTCGACAGGAACGGACTCGAGAAAAAGGGCACTTTCACCATTAACGAAGAGCCCGGCTTGTTCCAGATTAAGCTCAGCCTGGACGATTGGAACGAGGTCGCGGTAATCGAACCGCAATAGGCAGTCTCCCGGCGTTCCCGAACTGCACTCTCGATACTCGTTCCCAAGTTGCCCCCTCCCTCTACTCGTTCCCAAGTTGCACTTGGGAACGCAAATGTCTTCAAAGTTGCACTTTGCAGGCTCACGGAGATGTCCGTGAAGTTCAACTTCGAAGACAGGCCCGTTACCAAGTGCAACCTGATAACGAGTAGGGGGAGGGGGTAGCCTGGTAACGAGCAACAGACCGGTGCCCATGTTCGGCTGATTTGGCGCGCGATTCCCGCGAGCGGTACAATGCCGGACACTTTACCGGTGAGCCTTCGTCTCGCCTTGTCGTTTGTTTCGCAGGAGTCTTGCTTGTGTCGTACACCGACCGCCTCGCCGAGGCTTTCGCTTTTGCCGACCTGCTTCACCGCCGGCAGCGGCGCAAAGGCTCGGATGTTCCCTATATCACGCACCTGATGTCCGTGGCCGCGCTTGTGGGAGAATACGGCGGTTCCGAAGACCAGGTCATCGCCGCGCTCCTGCACGACGCGGTGGAGGACCAGGGCGGACCGGACACGCTCGCGCAGATCCGTGTGCGGTTCGGGGAAGGCGTGGCGCATTACGTCGAAGCGGCCAGCGACGCGCTCGATGAGCCCAGGCCACCCTGGCTGCAGCGCAAGCAGGTATTCCTGGCGGGACTGCGAGAAGCGCCGTGCGACGCCAAGCTCATCGTCGCCGCCGACAAGCTGCACAACGTCCGCACGCTGATTCGGGACTATTACCAGGTGGCGGAAGGCCTGTGGGACCGCTTCACCGGCAAGCGCGAAGGCACGCTCTGGTATTACCGCGAGGCGCTGATGGCCTTGTCACAGGGTTGGGAACATCCCATCCTTCGGGAACTTCGGGAGGCCGTCGAGACACTCGAGGAGTTGGCGGGCAACCCGGCGACGGGGCGGTAGCGCTGGTCTGCCGGGAGGGCGGCGGTCTCGGCCTGCTTGGGTTTCTCCTCCACTCAGCCCCTGAGGCTTTTCCTTAACCGTCGCACGCCTCCAAGCTCTTGGTTCATCAGGAAGAGATAGCCTTTCCCACTTTCTCCCACCGGGCCGGATCGTCTTTTCTTTACATGAACCCGGGAGCGACGGGATCGGCGAGCACTGAGGTACCCCTTTTTATTCATTTTCTAAGGCTTATCCGGGTGACTTTCGCTTCTCTTTTGGGCCTCGATCCTCTTCTGAACTCCATGCCATTTTGCATAAACCCATGCATAGTTTTAGGTTCTGTGGAGGATAGCTTTAATGTAAAAAATTAGTTTGCTTATTTATTTCACTTATCGCATTCATCACCAAAGGGAGTATTCCCGTATGGCTTTGTGGTAATTGAGTTTTTATCATAATGCGCTAATTTTACAGAAGATTTGAGGGTTAGATCGGTAAAACACTCGGTTGTACGGCCTGAGGAGACCAGATTCAAGCGCGAATCGCAGAAATAGCTGTTGACACTTTGTGGGGCTGAGTGGTAGGATGTGGGTCGCAGTGGGGCAACAGGGTTTGCGGAGGTCTTCCATACGTGTATTTAGGCGAAGCCATCACTCGTCTCGATGAAAAGGGACGCATAACCATCCCGCGCGCAATGCGCGATCGGATGGAGGCTTTCGGCCATATCGTATGGTATATGACGCGAGGTTTTGACGGCAGTATCTTCATGGTGGAACGCTCGGAATGGGACAAACTCCGGGCACAAATCGGCCGGTTTTCCGCGATGGATGCCAAGACCATTGATTTTCGGCGTTTCTTTTTTGGCAGCATTGCGGAAGTTCGACTGGACGCGCAAGGACGCATGGCGGTGCCTCAGCACCTTCGAGAGTACGCCGGGCTTGACAAGGATGTCGTGGTGCTGGGCGTGGACAATCACATCGAGTTATGGGACAGGGAAGCGTGGCGGGCGTATCAACGAGCGAAAGAAGCGGAGTTCAGGGAGATGGCCGGCTGTCTGTTCTCGGGTGATGGACAGGGAGCGGTCGAGAAAGGCGGGCAAGCGAATGGATATCCAGCGAGCGGAAGCGGGATCGGTTAGGGTGTTGCGGCTGACCGGTGACCTGGATGAGAACGCGGTAGACGTTCTGCGACAGGCCCTGTTCGAATGCATTTCGGAAGCGCAGTGCAACATTGTGATGAATCTGAGCCAGGTGCGCTTTATCAGCTACATGGGGCTGGGCGTACTGGTCGAGCGGCTGCGCCACGTGCGGGCCGCGGGCGGCGACATCAAGCTCGTGGGCATCAACCTCTATGCGGAGCGCCTGTTCCGCATGGTGGGCGTGTCGACGTTGTTTGAAACCTACGATAGTGAATCGCGCGCGGTGAACGTGTTCCAGGAAGCGGCCTAGTTCCTCGAGTGCGCCGAACCGAAAAGGGTTGACTGCGGAACGCCCCTTTACGGTCCGGCGGGTACGGAGCGTTGCGGTTCGGCCCGGCGGCGCGAAGATGCGCCTTCGCCGCGGCGGAGTTTCTTTCATGGTGCATGTTCCGGTCCTGGCGGCGGAAGCGATCGATTGGCTGCGCGTGCGCGAAGACGGCACGTACGTCGATTGCACGGCCGGAGCGGGCGGGCATGCGTCGCTCATCGCCGAACGAATTCCCCGCGGGCGCCTCATTGCGCTGGATCGGGATCTGGGCGCGGTGGAACGGGTGCGCGCGCGGCTCGGCGGTTATCCTCAGGCAAAAGTCATTCATCGTAATTACTCCGAATTGGCCGGCGTGCTGTCCGAGGAAGGAATCGAACGGGTCGACGGCATCCTGATCGACGCGGGCCTTTCGAGCATACAGATTGATACGCCCGGACGCGGCTTTACGTTTCAGGAAGACGGCCCCCTCGACATGCGCATGGACCCGTCGCGCGGACCCACCGCGGCGGAGTTTCTCGCGGAGGTCGACGAGGGCGCGCTGGCGGGCATTCTAAAAGAATACGGCGACGTGCGGATGGCCAAGCGCATTGCCGCGGCCATCGTGGCGCGGCGGCAGCGCGGCGCGCTGGGCACGACGCGGGATTTGGTGGGCGCGGTCTCGGAGGCGCTTCCTTTTGTAAAGGGCGTGCCGGACGAGACGCGCACGGTGTTTCAGGCCATCCGGATCGCGGTGAACGACGAGCTTGGCGGCCTGGAAACCGCGATGCATGGGGCGATCGACGTGTTGGCGCCGGGCGGGCGGCTCGTGGTGATTTCTTTTCATTCGGGCGAGGACCGCATCGTAAAGAACGCATTGCGCGACGCGTCGCGCACCCAGCGGGAGCTGCACCCGGACGGGCGCGTCAAGCAAGCGCATCCGCCCCGGGTGAAGGTGTTGACGCCGGGGACCGTCACGCCGGGCGACGAGGAGTTGCGGATGAACCCGCGGTCGCACAGCGCACGGTTGCGCGCGGCGGAGAAGTTGGAAGAGTAAGCCCATTTTAGATTTTCGATTTTGGATTTTAGATTTTAAGAGACCCTGATTTGCGCCAATCCGATTGAAGGGCGCGAAGATTACTGCGACTCAGGTGTCCTAAAATCGAAAATCTGAAATCGAAAATCTAAAATTCCAAGCCTTTGCAAAGTGGATAGGGAGAGGAAGATGGCATTGCGGGGGAGAACACGGAGCGGACGGGCGCGCCTGCGCGGTTGGCTCAAGTGGGTGCCCTGGCTCCTTATGCCCTTTGCCCTGCTCTTTACTGAGGCCTATTTCCGTATTCAGCGCGTGAACAACGACTACGAGACCAACCGCATCAACGGCGAGTTGGAACGCATCAACGCCCACATCGACGAACTGAGGACACTTAAGGCGAAATACGACAACCTCGAGTACTTGAACCAGCGCGCGGTCGAGTTGGGGTTCGTGCCGCCCAAACCGAACCAGATCGAGATCGTCCGCCCGGAAGGCGCGCCGGCTCCGCCGCCCCCGGACGCGGAGCTGGATTTCCCGCAGTTGGACTTGCCGGACCCGGTGGCGCCGGAATCGTGAGGAACGTTGTATGAAAAGGAAAGGCGGCTCCAGGACTCCCGCCGCGTCGGGCGGCTCGCCGGAAACGCGCCACCGCCTGCGCATTCGCGTGGTGCTGTGGTGCTTCCTGGGCACCTATGCGGTCGTGTGCCTGCGCCTGGCGATGTTGCAGGCGTATCCGGACCCCAAGTACAGCCGCGAAGACAGCAAGCACATCGGCACGATCGAGATTCCGGTGCCGCGCGGCAACATTTACGACTCGAACGGCGTGGTGCTGGCGACGGACCAGACGGTGTATTCGCTTTGGGCCGATCCGAGCCGGATCGAGAATGCCGGGGAATTGGCTTCGCGCCTGAGCGCGCTGCTGGACCTGGACCCGGGGGAGATTCAGGCGCGGCTCCAGAAGTCGGATGCGAACGGTAAGCTGCTGCGATTCTCGTGGGTCAAGCGTTGGCTGGCACAGGAAGAAGTGGCGCGGCTGAGTTCGGACGGCGTTTTGAAGAAGGGGCTCAATATCCGTCCGGAACCCCTGCGGTTTTACCCGCAGGGCGAGCTCGCGGCACCGGTGTTGGGCTTCACGAACCTCGAGCGGAAAGGCGGCGAAGGAGTCGAGCTGCAATTTGACAAATACCTAAGCAGCACGCCGGGCATTCGCAAATCGCGCAAGGACGCGCGACGGCACCTGCTGAATTCGCTTACGCTGGAGTATCAGGAACCCGAAGGCGGCGACGACCTGTACCTCACCATCGACGCGGTGCTCCAGCAGATCCTGGAGAAGGAACTCGACAAGAGGATTGAGTTTGCCAAGGCGCCGCGCGCAATGGGCATGCTGATGGACCCGCGCACGGGCGCGATCCTGGCGATGGCCTCGCGGCCGGCGTTCAACCCGAACCGGTATTGGGAATACGAGCCCGAGCTGTACATGAACCGGGCGATTGTGGATGCATTCGAGCCGGGGTCCTCGTTTAAAATTGTGGCGGCGTCGGCGGCAATCGAAGAGGACCTTATTACGCCGGAAACGCGCATCGACTGCGAAAACGGCGGATTCAATCCCTACGGCCATTACATCAAGGACTACCACTCGCTGGGCGTCGAGCCGTTTACCACGTGCTTCGCGCAATCGAGCAACGTCGCGATCATCAAAGTGGGCGCACTCTTGGGGCGCGAGCGCATGGACGAGTGGATCCGCCGCTTCGGGTTCGGCCAACGCACGAGCCGGGACTTCCCGAAGGAGAATCCCGGACTTCACCGGCCGATAAAGAAGTGGTCGGGCCTGACCATGGGCTCGCTGCCGATGGGGCAGGAAATCAACGTGACGATGCCGCAATTGGCGCGGGCGTTTGCGGTGATCGCCAACGGCGGCTACCTGATCGAGCCGTATGTGGTCGACCGCGCGGTCGGTCGCGACGGGATCGAGACGTACGACCATATCATGGTGAAACCGGCGCGCATCCTTTCGCAGGAGACGGCCGACACCATGCGCAATCTCTGCCACATGGTGACGATGGACGGCACGGGCGACTCGGCGCGTATCGAAGAGTACGAGGTGGCCGGCAAGACCGGCACGGCGCAGATTGCCAAGCCGGGGCGCGGTTATGTGCCGGGCCTGTTCACGGCGATCTTCGCGGGTTTCGCGCCCGTGAAGGATCCGAAGGTGGTGGCGGTTATCATCGTGCAGGAACCGGAGATCAAGTTGCATTTTGGCGGTTACATTTGCGGTCCGGTGTTCAAGGAGGTCGTGAAGGAGGCGCTGGTGCGCTTGCACGCGGAACCGGATTCGATCCCCGAACAGCCAAAGCCGGAAACCGCCCCAACGGAACCCGAAGAGCAAGATCCCGACACGGTGTTGGCCAGCGAGCCCGGCTCCGAGGACGAACCGTCCGCCGACGCCATGCTAGGCTCTCTGGACGGATTGGAACTTGTTCAGCACGTGAAGGATCCATTGGGCGGGCCGGTACTGCCCGATTTGCGCGGATTGACCAAGTCCCAGGCGCGCGCCCGCGTGGTTGCGCTGGGTTTGGAATGGGACGCGCAGGGTTCGGGTTGGGTGATTTCGCAATCGCCCGAGCCGGGCACGTCCCTTAAGGACGTAACCAAGTGCCTGCTGAATTTCTCGGACGAACGGCCCATGGCGAAAGCGTCGAATGAGACCGAGCATACGAATGAAACCATTAGCGCTCAGTGAGGCGGCGGCGCTGGCCGGCGCAACGGCGCCCCCGGCCGAGAATAAGACGGTGGTGGCCGTCACGGAGGACTCGCGCCAGGTTGTGCCGGGTGCGCTGTTCGTGGCCACCCAGGGCGAGCACGTGGACGGGCACGATTTCGCGGCGCAGGCGGTCGAGCGTGGGGCCGTGGCGATCATTGGCGCGCGGCGCGGCATCAAGGAGTTCTGCGGCGTGCCGTACCTCTCCTCGGCGCATCCGCGCCAGGCGCTGGGCCGGATCGCGCACCGGATCGCGGGCGACCCGTCGCGGCACATGAAGGTGATCGGCTACACGGGCACCAACGGCAAATCCAGCTCGGTCCTGATGACGCGGCACGTGCTGAACACGGCGGGGCACCCGTCGGCGGCCTTCGGCACGCTCGGCTACACGGTCGGCGAAGAGACCTTTGCGGCAAAACACACAACCCCCTTTGGCGAGGAACTGGCGGAAATGTTCGCGCGGGCTCAAGAGGCGGACATGACGCACGTCGCGATGGAGGTGAGTTCGCACGCGCTCGAGCAGGAGCGCGTGGCCGGTATCGAGTTCGATGTGGGCGTCTTTACGAACCTCACGCAGGACCACCTCGACTTTCACAAGAGCATGGACGCGTACCAGCGCGCCAAGCTTCGCCTGTTCGAACGCATCGAGGGGCCGGGCCGCTTTACCGTGGTGAACAGGAACGATCCGAGCGCGGGCGCCTTCATAGTCGTTTCGCGCGTGCCCTGTTACACCTTCGGCGAGGGCGCGGACTGCCGCGCGGAAGATGTAATGCTGCACGTGAACCTCACCGAATTCCACGTTCACACACCCTGGGGCGACGCGCAGGTCGCCATGCGTTTGCTCGGCCGGCACAACGTGTCGAACGCCCTGGGCGTGATTGCCGTCTGCGCGGGGTTGGGCGTGCCACTGGATACCATCGCGGAAGGGCTCGAGAGCATCACCGTGCCGGGCCGCTTCGAGCACGTGGACGCGGGGCAGGACTTCCAGGTCATCGTGGACTACGCCCACACGGACGACGGACTTATGAACGTGCTTAAGGCGGCGCGGGCCATCTGCAGAGGGCGAGTGGTCTGCGTGTTCGGCTGCGGCGGCGACCGCGACCGCACCAAGCGGCCCAAGATGGCGCGCGTGGCGGCGGAACTCGCCGACTTCTGCATCATCACCTCGGACAATCCGCGCACGGAAGATCTCCTGCGCATCATCGACGAGGTCGAAGCGGGCATGCGAAATGCCGGCAAGCGGCGCGATGCGGAGTACCTCGTAATCGCGGATCGAGCCACCGCCATCCGCCGCGCCATCGAGATGGCGTCCGCGGGCGACCTCATCCTGATTGCGGGCAAGGGCCACGAGGACTACCAGATCATTGGAACGGAACGAATCCACTTCGATGACCGGGAAGTGGCGCGAAATATCTTGGAAGGACGGTAAGACGGCATGGGCTGGAAATACACCCTGACGGAACTCGCGGAGGCGGTCGGCGCGGCGGCGCCTGGCGTGGAGGCGACCTTTGACGGCGTGTCCATCGACTCGCGTACGCTGCATCCGGGCCAGGTGTTTTTCGCGTTGTCGGGCGAGAATTTCGACGGGAACCGCTTCGTGGCGGACGCGCTTGCAAAGGGCGCCGTTGCGGCCGTGGCCCAGGCCGCGGGCGAGCGCTGTATAGTCGTGGACGATCCCCTGAAGGCGCTGCAGAATTTCGCGGCACACCATCGCAGGCGCCATCCGATTCCCGTCTTCGCGCTGACGGGCTCCTGCGGAAAGACGAGCGTGAAGGATTTGACCGCCGCGGTGCTGGGCTCGCGCATGCACGTCGTCAAGACGCTGGGCAATTTCAACAACGACATCGGCTGCCCGCTGTCACTCTTGCGTATCGACGGCGACACGGAAATGGCCGTGATCGAGATGGGCGCGAACCATATGGGCGAAATCGCGGCGCTGTGCAAGATTGCGCGACCGAACGAATCGGCCATTACGCTTGTCGCGCCGGCGCACCTCGAAGGCTTCGGATCGATCGAGAACGTCGCGAAAGCGAAAGGCGAGATTGTCGAGGGTCTCGAGGCGGGCGGGACGTTCTACGTCAACACCAACGACGCGTGGTGCGTGCGCCTGGGTGAAGCTTTCGAGGGGAACAAGGTATACTTCGGGTCCCGCGGCGACGTCGTCCTGGAGGACTGCACGTTCGACGCCGACGGGGAAATGCGCCTGCGAATCTCGCCCATCGGTGAACTGCGCCTGCCGCTCCACAGCCGCGCCCACGCCAACAACGTGCTCCTGGCCGTGGCCGTGGGCTTGCGACATGGAATAACCGAATTCGAAGCGCCCTTGCGCGAAGCGTGCCTGCGCACGACCCGGTTCAAAGTCTTCGAACTGGGCTCGCTGACGGTCATTGACGACACGTACAACGCCAATCCCGCGAGCGTGGCGGCGGCGTTGGAGACGCTGGCGTCGCGCCCCGGCAATGGGGGGCGCATCGCCGCGCTGGGCGACATGCTGGAATTGGGCGACGCGGGACCGGGCCTTCATGCGGGCCTGGGCGAACTGGCGGGGCAATTGGGAATTGGAAGCGTATACACCTACGGTCCGCTGAGCCGGCACACGGTCGACGCGGCGCGCGCGGGCGGTGTGCGGGACGCGCGAGCCTTCGATGAGCACAAGGCCATCGCGGAAGCGATTCGCGCGGAGGCAACACCCGGCGACACACTGCTGGTGAAGGGGTCGCGCGGAATGAAGATGGAGACGGTAATCGAAGAGTTGCGGAAACTGATTTAGGAATGGATCGTATGGGTCTTATGGGGCTCCCATAAGATCCGTTGGATAGTATTTATTGGGGTTTGCTGGGGGCATTTGCGGGAAACTGCGGCAACGTTCAGTTAGGGTTTGCGGATGTTTTACCATTTGGCAACGTGGCTGGAACCGTATTACAGCGCGTTCAACGTTTTTTCGTATCACACGGTGCGGGCGGGCGCGGCGGCCGTGACGGCCTTCGCCGTGTCGTTGATTATCGGCCCCAAGGTCATTGCATGGCTGCGCATGCTCAAGGTCGGGCAATACATCAAGCAGGAGCATGTCGCGGACCTGCACGCGCTGCACAAGGGCAAGGCCGGCACGCCCACGATGGGCGGCATGCTCATCATTCTCTCGACCTTGTTTACCTGTCTGTTGTGGAGCCGGCTATCCAACCGGCTCGTCGTGCTTGCCATGCTCATGCTGGTCGTTCTGGGTACGCTCGGGTTTATCGACGACTACATCAAGCTGCGCCGCAAGCACAACCAGGGACTAAGCGCGAAGGCGAAGTCCGTTGGGCAGATCCTGGCCGGCATCCTGCTGGGCATTTACCTTACGTATAATCCCATCACCGTCAGTTCGACCAACCTCGCCGAGCGCGACGTCGTCAATTGGCCGGGATTCGTATCGAGCCTCGCGCCGCCGCACCGAGGTGAGCTCGCCGAAGGCAAGGCCGCCGTATGGGCGAAGCTACCCGCCCCGCTGCAGGCGCAGTTGAGCGAAGCCGCCGCCACGGGCAAGGTCGGCGGAGAACTTGCGTCCGAAACCGTGCACGAATTGAATATCCTGCTCGACGAGTCCGAAATCTACAATGCAAAGGTCTGGTCGGCGGCGCTGCTCAACGGCGAAGGCAAACGCCTGCTGAAGGACGGACCGCCGCGTGCGGGACAGTGGGAACATTCGCGCCTCAATCGCATGCTCCTCGAGGCGGCCTACCCGCAATACATCGTGCGCAGCGAGCGCAACCTCCACACGAAGGTGGCGGTACCCAGCTTCAAAGAGTTTTACATTCCAATGGGGGCGCTGTACGTTCTGTTCGTGGTCATCCTGATCTTCTCGTCGTCAAATGCCGTGAACCTTACGGACGGCCTGGACGGGCTCGCCATCGGCGCGTCGATCATATCGCTGCTGGTGTACACGGGCATCGCGTACGTCGTCAGCCGCGTCGACTGGTCGAACTATCTTTTCCTGACTTACGTGCCGGAAGCCAGCGAACTCACCGTGTTCGGCGCGGCGATGCTCGGATCGGGGCTTGGGTTTCTGTGGTACAACTCGCACCCGGCGGAAGTCTTTATGGGCGACACCGGCTCGCTGGCGCTGGGCGGCGCGATCGGCACAATGGCGTTGCTGACCAAACAGGAACTTCTGCTGATCCTCGTGGGCGGGCTGTTCGTCATGGAAGCCGGCAGCGTCGTCTTGCAGGTGGCTTCTTTTAAATTGCGGGGCAAGCGCATCTTTCGCATGGCGCCGCTGCATCACCATTTCGAGCTCAAGGGCTGGTCGGAGAGCAAGGTGATTATCCGGTTCTGGATCCTCGCCATCCTTTTCGCGCTCATGAGCCTCGCCACGCTGAAACTGAGGTAGCCCGATGGACGTGAAAGGCAAGAACGTAACGATCGTGGGCCTCGGCCGTACCTCGCTGGCCCTTGTAAAGCTGCTGCTGCGCGAGGGCGCGACGCCGTTTGTGACCGAGCGCGATGACACGCCGAAACTGGTGGAATACAAGCGTGCGCTCGACGAACTGGGTGTGCGATACGAATGCGGCGGCCACAGCGCCGGGGCGTTCGAACGCGCGGGGGTGATCATTCCGAGTCCCGGGGTGTCGCCCAATATCCCGCCGATCGCGAAGGCACGCGAGGCGGGCGCGATGGTCGTGGGCGAGATGGAATTCGCTTCGGGCTACTGCAAGTCGCACGTCCTTGCAGTCACGGGGACGAACGGCAAGACCACAACGACGGAACTGCTTCGCGCGCTGGTCGAAGCCTGCGGACATAGTGTCGTGCTGGCGGGCAACAACGCGTTTCCCTTCTCAAGCGCGGTGCAGCTTGAGCCCGCGCCGGAATTCATCGTCCTCGAAGTGAGCAGCTATCAGCTCGAAACCGCGCGCGCGTTCCGCCCGTGGATCGGCGCCGTGCTGAACGTCACGCCGGACCACCTGGCGCGCCACGGCACGATGGAGAATTACGCAGCCGTCAAGGCCTGCATGTTCGAGAACCAGGAACCGGGCGACTTCGCGGTCATCAACGTCGACGACCCGATGGTGCGCGGCATGGCCGATTCCACGCGCGCCACGGTCTGGCGCTTCAG
>JAVEWL010000898.1:0-2539 GCA_034004565.1 FCB group bacterium
TACGGTGCCCACGGCCTGGGGTTTTGCCATCATCAACTTCGTCTGGTGGATCGGCATCGGCCACGCGGGCACGCTGATCTCGGCGATCCTGCTGCTGATGCGCCAGCAGTGGCGCACGTCGATTAACCGTTTTGCCGAGGCCATGACGCTTTTCGCGGTCATGTGCGCGGGCATGTTTCCGATCCTGCACCTCGGGCGTCCGTGGTTCTTCTATTGGCTGATGCCTTATCCCAATACGTTCGGATTGTGGCCGCAGTTCCGCAGCCCGCTGGTGTGGGACGTGTTCGCGGTGACGACCTACGCGACCGTGTCGCTGCTCTTCTGGTACACGGGACTGATTCCCGACCTTGCCACCATGCGCGACCGCGCGAAGAACGTGTTCGCGCGCCTGGGTTTCGGTATCTTCGCGCTCGGTTGGCGCAACTCGGCCAAGCACTGGGCGCGGTACGAAGTGGCCTATCTGCTGCTCGCGGCCCTCTCGACGCCGCTGGTGATCTCGGTGCACAGCGTGGTGAGTCTGGACTTCGCCGTGTCGCTGGTGCCGGGCTGGCACAACACGATCTTCCCGCCGTACTTCGTGGCCGGCGCCATCTACGCCGGGTTTGCCATGGTGCTGACGCTGGTCATTCCGATTCGCTATTTGTACAACATGCACGACCTCATTACCGAGAAGCACATCGACAACATGTGCAAGGTGATGCTGGCGACCGGCCTGATTGTCGTATACGGCTACATGGTCGAGGCGTTCATCGCCTGGTACAGCGGGAACGAGTTCGAGCGCTTCATGATTTACAACCGCATGTTCGGCCCCTACGCGGCGATGTACTGGGCGCTCATCTTCTGCAACGCGCTGGTCCCGCAGCTCCTCTGGGCGCGGCAGGTGCGCACGAACACCATCGCGGTGTTCCTTATTACCCTCGTGGTCGGTGTGGGCATGTGGCTCGAACGCTACGTCATTATCGTGACGAGCCTGCACCGCGACTTCCTGCCGTCGTCGTGGGACATGTACGCCGGCACGCGCTGGGACTGGGCGACCTACATCGGCACGATGGGCCTGTTCATGTTCGCGATGCTGATGTTTATTCGACTGATTCCGATGATCTCGATCTTCGAAGTCCGGGAGCTTTGGCACAGCATGCACCATAAGCACACGCCGAACTTGCCGCCGCATCAAGAAACGCAGCCCCTGGAAAGCGAGCCTGTGAAATGACGAAAGAGAACTCGCTCACGCAACCGATCTACGGCCTGATGGCCGAGTTCGACACCCCGGAAGCCCTCATGGACGCCGCCAACCGCGTTCGCGAGGCCGGCTACACGCGCACCGACGCCTATGCGCCCTTCCCGGTGCACGGCCTGGCCCATGCGCTTGGCGAACCGCGCACGAAGTTGCCGTATCTCGTGTTGGCGGCCGGCGCCATCGGCGCGCTGACGGGCTACGGCATGCAGTATTTCGCCACGGTCGTCCATTGGCCGATCAACGTCGGCGGACGCCCGCTCCACAGTTGGCCCGCGTACATCCCGGTGACCTTCGAGATGACGGTGCTGTTCGCGTCGCTGACGGCGTTTCTGTGCATCATCGTGTTGAACGGCCTGCCGAAGCCGTACCACCCCGTGTTCAACGTGCCCGAATTCGAACGGGCTTCGAGCGACCGCTTCTTTATTTGCGTGGAAGCGGCGGACCCGAAGTTCGACAAGGAGCGGACGCGGCACTTCCTCGAGAGCCTCGAGCCGCGCAGCGTGACGGTGGTCGAACCATGAGGATGCCGCACTTGACTATTCCGGGAGGGACTATGCCCCTGAGAAACGCGCGCCGAACCCGCGCCGTCCTGGCCGTCTTTGCGCTGTGCGCGATCATGGCCTCGGGCTGCGACAAGCTCATGCACGACCAACCGCGCTACAAGCCCTTCCGCCCGAGCGCGTTCTTCGCGGACGGAATGTCGGCGCGGCCGGCCGTCGCGGGTACCATCGCCCAGGGCACGCTTCACGACGGCGACCCCGTCTTCACGGGCGAGCAGGACGGGCAGCTCGTGCCGGTCATGCCGGTTCCGCTCACGCCTGAACTCCTCAAGCGCGGGCAGGAACGGTTTAACGTCTACTGCGCGCCCTGCCACGGGGCGACCGGCGAAGGCAACGGCATGATTGTCCGCCGCGGCTTCCCCGCCCCGCCGTCGTACCACATCGACCGCCTGCGCAGCGCGCCGGACGGGCACTTCTTCTCCGTTATCACGAACGGCTTCGGCCGCATGTACGAATACGGTACGCGCGTTCCCGTGGCGGATCGCTGGGCCATCATCGCGTATATCCGCGCGCTGCAGGTCAGCCAGCACGCCACCCTCGCCGACGTTCCCGCCGACGAGCAGGCCAAGTTAAACACGGGGACGGCTCAATGAGCGCGAACAACACTGCTGGAAAGTACGAGATGACAGACGACGCGGCATTCAACGAGAAACTGAACGGGCTGCAGCGCAAGGGCCTTATCGTGGGCGGGGTGGCGGCGCTCCTACTGGTGCTGGGGCTGCTCTTCAGCCCGGTATCCCAC
>JAVEWL010000103.1:0-11412 GCA_034004565.1 FCB group bacterium
GCGAGCTTGCAATGCCTGCACAGCCTCTGTCAGCTTCGTGCTGTCCTCCATAGCGAGCATGTCCCCCTAATTCTTGCATGGACTACGCAATTCGCATGCCCAAGAAGAAGGGCGGCGAAGGCCGATGTAACCGTTTGAAGTAACAAAACTTATACTTATGCTGCCCGAAGACTGATGCGCTATCCTGGTAGGTAAATGGGCGCAACATAGTCATTCTTGACAATGTTTTTATTGCCGAGACGCCTAAATAGGCAAAAGTTTCTTGACACAAATGCGTATATCCGATAAGATACAAGTTGCGGGTATGTATCCGTCTGGCGTGCGGATTAGGGCGGCGGTGAAGGATTTGCCTGTGGAAGCCGAGGCTGCGCAGTCGACTCAAGCTATAGTTTTGATCGTCGAGGACGATGCCGTCCAGCGGATGTTCCTCGAACGCCTTCTGAAGCAGCAGGGGTATGTCTGCGAAGGCGCATCCAGTTGCGCGGAGGGGCGCCTTATCTTTCGCCCCGCCCATTTCGCCCTGTGCCTCATCGACCTGGGCCTTCCGGACGGCAGCGGCCTCTCTCTTATCACCGAGTTTGCGCAGCAGGATTCCTGCCTGGTGCCATTGGTCCTCACGGGCGACGGCAGCCCCGACACCATTATCGGCACAATGCGCGCCAGCGCCTTCGACTACCTCACCAAGCCCATTGACCGTACCACCCTGATGGCGGCGGTGTCCCGGGGCCATGCGCACCACGTCGCGCGGCGCGAGCGCGCCGAATACCTGCAACTGCTTCTCGAAGAGAAAGCCCAGCTCCAGGCCCGCGTCGAAGCGGCCACGGCCGACATTCGGCAATACGCCACGGCCTGCGAGACGAGCAACGGCCGGTTGCGCACCCTCTTGTCGCTGACCCAGCTTTCCGTGGCCTGCGTGTCCGATCAGATGCTGATGGAGACCACGTTCCGGGAGGTGAGCAAGCACGTGCCGCTGCAATGCCTCTCGCTGTGCGACGTCAGCCGGCAGCGCCTGCTGGCCACCCACCCGGGCGAGGGCAACCTCAAATATGTGCTTCAGGATTCGGGCTCCGTTCCCCTCGGCTTTGATTCCCTCCTGATGGACGTCGAGCCGAGGGAGATGGTTCAGCGCTGGGTCGAGCGCGCGACGGGTCTCGATACCCTGCAGTACCGGGTCTTCGTCTATCCCCAGTTCCTGTGGAACCGCTCCGTATGTACCGTGGCGTTCCACCTCGAGGACAGTTTCGATACGGGGCCGGCCGAAGAAGAGTTCCTGAGCATGTGCGCCCACTTCCTGGCATTCGAATGGGAACAGGCAAACCTGCTGCTGCGCGTCGCGCACCATGCCACCCTCGGGTCCATTGCCCTCGAAATGTCCCGAAACTACATCCAGCCCCTGACCGCCCTTCGCACCGCCGCGGACTTTGTGTCCGAGACCGTGCTCGCGCCCGAGGCCCAGGAAGGAATGCAGGTCATCCGGGAAAACGTCGAACGGCTGCGACGCCAGATGCAGGAGTTCCGCAAGCTGTCGTTGCTGCGCGAAGACTGTGTCGAAACCGTGCGCCTGGATGATTTCGTGGACCAGGCATTGGACATTCTCACCGTGGCCATACAGAACCGCGGCGTCACGGTTGAAAAGCTCTACGAGACGGACTGCGAGTGCGTGCTGCTGAACGGCACCCTCCTCGCGCGCACCTTCCTCGACCTCATCCTGGGCGCGCTCCGTTCCGCCGAACTGGGGGGGAAGGTGTCCCTGAGCCTGCGCGAGGCGGGGCCTGGGCATGTCGCCTTCGAGGTCAGCCACAACGGCAACCTGCCCGGAGGGGGCGGACGCAACGCGCCGTTGACCGAACAGTTTCAAACACACCCCGGCCTCCAATTGGCCGAGCGGACCGTACACACCTGCGGGGGAACGTTGAACGTAAGCGTGGACCGCGGCCATCGCCATCGCGTGCGCGTGGTGCTGCCCCGGAATGCCACCAATCCGGCCCCCGCCAAGGAGTCACTCGCGTGAACTCACACCTTCAACCCTACGAGCCGTCCGTGTTGGCGCGGTTGCCCGAGGAACGGGCCGCGCCCGTGTCCAGGCGCGTGCTCGTGCTCGATACGGATCCCGGCATCCGTTGGGCGCTCGAAAAAGGCCTCAAACAGACCGGCTACATCATCAACGTCGTCTCGAACCTTGGCGAGGCCCTTCGCGCCGTGCGCGAGGAGGAAATCGACGCGGTCGTGCTCGAGATCCAGCCCGAGGCGGGACTCACCTCGGAAACCCTCGCCCTGTTCATCGCCGCGCCGTGCGCGCCGCGCGTCCTGTGCATCTCCGTCGATTCCGAACCACACGTGGTCATCGACTGCATGAAGCGAGGCGCCGCCGACTTCCTGCCCAAGCCGTTCAGCCTGGCCGAGGTTCGCACCGCCCTGTCGCGAATCCTGGCCGTCGAGAACGGAGCCGCGCCCGAGCGCCGCCTGCCCAGCGCCCCGCGCGGAGCCTCGAGCAGCGGGAGCTACCTCATCGGGATCAGCCCCGTCATGCAGGAATTGCGCGAGACCATCGAGCAGGTCGCCAAGACCGATCTCAACTGCCTGCTGCGCGGCGAAAGCGGTACCGGCAAGGATATGGTCGCCCGCGAAGTCCACCGGCTGTCGAAGCGCCACGACAAGCCATTCGTCAAAGTGAATTGCACGGCCCTTCCAGAGCAACTGCTCGAAAGCGAGCTCTTCGGCTACGAAAAGGGCGCGTTCACCGGCGCCGTGACCTCCAAGCCCGGGCGCTTCGAACTCGCCCACAAGGGAATCATCTTCCTCGACGAAATCGGCGACATGCAGCCCAGCTTGCAGGCCAAGTTGCTGCAAGTCATCGAACACAAGGAATTCACCAAGCTCGGCGGCCGCCGCCACATCACCGTCGACGTGCAGATCGTCGCCGCCACCAACGCCAACCTCGAACAGCGAACCAAAGAAGGCGCCTTCCGCGACGACCTCTATTTCCGCCTGAACGAGGTGTGCCTCTGGGTGCCGACATTGGCCACCCGAAAGGAAGACGTGCCCCTCCTGGTGCGGCATTTCATCAAGAAACACCAGCACTCGGTCGACGGCTCGAACATCGACATCACCGGCGAAGATCTGACCGCCCTGGCCGAGCACGATTGGCCCGGCAACGTCCGCGAACTCGAAAGCACCGTAAAACGTTGGCTCGCACTCGGCAAAAAGATGTTGCCCACGGCGCGGCCCGGCGTCATGCGTGCCCCCGCGAGGCCCGCGCCGGTGGCCGTGCCGCCAAGTTCCCTCGAGTTTGACGAGCCGATCGCGCCCTCCGCCGCGGACGAGCGGGCCGAGAGCGAAGTCCTGCTCGAAGCGCTCGAACGAAACCAGTGGAACCGGCGAAAGGCCGCCGACGATCTGGGCATGAGCTACCAGACCCTGCGCCGCCGCATCGAGAAATACGGCCTCGACCAGCCGCATTAGGCCCGTTCATCAGCACGCTCACCACTCGTGCTCGTAATCGTGCTCGTAATCGAAATCGTACTCGTGCTCGTAATCGTACTCGTAATCGGCAGTTGCTTTTGTCTTGAGCGGCTGAAGGCCGCAAATATTTACAAGCACAGAAACTCCAACGTGCTGGTTTGAATCGTTCGTAATAAGGAGAACCCCACTGCGCAGACGGCTCGAAATCCTCGCACTGAAACTGTGGACGGCCACCATCCCCAGGCCGTCCCACGGACTCGAAGAACCCACCGATGAACCCCTTTCCATTCTGGTCCAGTGTATCAGCGGGATCGGCAACACCCTTATGGCCACGCCACTCCTCGCGGAACTGCGCCGCTTGTATCCCAACGCCCGCATCGACCTCTTGGCGACCCCCGACTCCGCGGAACTCCTCGCCACGAACCCGCACGCCACACGCGTCATCGCGGACAAGTATGTGAAAACCCAATCGAACCAAGACTACCGCGCCGGAATCCAAGACATCCGCAACGCGGGCTACTCGGCGTGCCTGATGCCGCTTACCGCAGTCGACTATTGGTACGTCGTGCGCGTCGCCCTCGCCCGCGTCGGCACCCGCGTCATACACGACTACAACCTGCATCCGGCAAACCGCTTCACGACCCTCTGCACGCACCGCATCCCCTTCGACCAAACCCGCCACGACGTCGAAAGCAATCTCGACATGCTGCGCGCGCTCACCCGTGCAGACGTCAAGGCGGGACCGCTCGTGTTGCCCCTGCCCGAGGGCAAAGTCGAGGAAACACGTAATAAACTGGTCGAAATGGGCTGGCGAGACGAACGCGCCACGGTGGCGTTCTGTCCCGGCTCGACCCTGCGCTGGAGCCACAAGCGCTGGCCGGACGAGCAGTACATTGAACTGGCCACGCGGCTGCTCGGCGACCGCTCGGACACCCAGGTCGCCGTCTTTTGCGGACCCGACGAGGCCGAATCCGCAGCCCTCTTCCGCCAACGCTTCCGAGGCGAACCCCTGGTCGTAATCGAAGGCTTGCCCCTGCTGACCTACGCCGCCGCGCTCAGCCTGTGCCAGGCCGTGGTCACCGGCGACAGCCTGCCGCTCCACATGAGCGCCGCCCTCCAGGTGCCGCAAGTGGCCCTCTTCGGCCCGACCGATCCGCGCCGCACCGGCCCCTGGCAGGCCCCCGCAAAGGTTCTCGTGCCCGACTGCGACTACGTGCCTTTCTACCGGATTCCCTATCCCCCCGACCCCTCGAAATACCCTCCCTGCATGCCTCTCATCACCGTCGACGAAGTCGAGCAGGCCCTCGCCGGCCTCATGACCTGTGCCACCCCCAAGCCGGCTTCATGATTTGGGTGTGTTTCCTTTTTGACAGGATAACAGCATTGGCAGGATGGACAGGATGGGGAAAGAGCAAGATCACCACCAAGGCACAAAGACTCAAAGAACCACAAAGAACTGCAAGATCTTTTTGACAGGATTGACACGATTGGGAAGATGAAGAGCTCCTCATCCTTCCCATAAGCCCCATAAGACCCATAAAGCCCATAAAGCCCATAAAGCCCATAAAGCCCATGCGAACTATGAGTATCATGGGATCCCTGAGAAACTCCTCATCTTGCCAATCTTGTCAATCCTGTCAAAAAGATCTTGCAGTTCTTTGTGGTTCTTTGAGTCTTTGTGCCTTGGTGGTGATCTTGCTCTTTCCCCATCCTGTCCATCCTTCCAATGCTGTTATCCTGTCAAAAAGCAAACACCCCCAAGCCATAAAGCCGGCTCGGGGGTGCCACAGGACTGGCTTGTCTGGGGACTCTGGACTCAGGCCTCCGTCTCGGCCACTTCGCTCATGCGCTGAGCCCAGACGGCTATCCCCAGCGCGACGGCAACAAGCAGGCCCGCGCCGGCGCTGATATAGGTGCCCAGATCCAGCGAGAGGGGCGCGTAGATAAACTCGACCTCATGGTCACCAGCGACCACGGCAATCCCGCGAAACATGAGGTCCACAGCAAAAATGTCCTTCTCCACGCCGTCCACCGCCGCACGCCAGCCGGGATACCAGCCGTCCGCCAATACCAGCACGCCGGGCTGATCGTGTTGCACGCGAATGCGCACGCGCCCGTTGTTCTCGGGCGGCAGGATAGTCACCTCCGCCTCCACGTTGGTTGGCTGGTTCGGCGCCACTTGTGTCTCCATGAGCGGGGGCAAGTCGGACTTAACGGGCTGTGAATCCGCCGCGAGACTCCGCCCCACGTAGACCATGCGCGCGCGCGGCTCGCCCTGCGTGTCCTGGAAAAGTACCGCGCCCGAATCGAGCACGTGGTTCGGATCGGCAATCACCAGCGCGTTCCGAATGTCCGCGAAAGGTCCCTGAATGTCTTCCTTCGTGAGAAACAGCGTCGAAGATCCCGTGCGGCGAACCAGCAAAGGGTCTTCCGCAAGGCGCTCACCGAACAACGCCTGCCGGTCGAGCACAAGCCCGCTCGCGCTGTACAACTGCGGCACGTCGTTGCCCGCGAGCGGCCAATCGGCCAACGGGCCGCTGCCCACCACGCGCCGATCCGCGTGCTTGACGATGCCGATGAACTCCGTTTCGGGAAACAACCTCGACGGCGCCGAAAACGGCACCACCCCGGGAAACGCGAGCCACAAACCCAGCAGGGCAAGTACCGCCAACCCGTAGCCCAGCGCTCGCGAGATGGGCTTTATCAGCGTGGCCGCCAGCAAGGCCAGCACGAGCACGAACAGCGCCGCGGCAAGGAGCACGCCGCCAAGCGTTGCATGCACATCCGGCGCGCCCGCCACGATGACACCCACCATTAACCCCAGGGCGGTCAGCACACCCACCGCCAGGAAGATTAGAAAGCGCGGCACGGCGTCCATGCATTGTTTCGCATTCAGATGGATCCACTGCTGTGCGGCCGTCGCGCCCGCGACACCAAGCGCAAACGCGTTGCCGATCAGGTAGTGTTCGAGACCGAGGCGGCGGAACAGCGGAAGCCCGCCCAGCACGGCGCCGGCTACGCTGAACACCATCGCCGACGTCACCAGCGCCTCGACACGCGCGCGGGTGGGCTCCGGGATGAAGCGGCGCAGGGCCATGCCAAGCGCGAGCAGGGTCGCGGACACCGCCCCCGCATGCGCAAGCGGCAGCGCGTGAATGCGAGGCACAAGCGCCGTCGCGGGTTCGGCGGCCGAAGGATCCAGGAAACGCGGAAACAACAGCAGCGCCGCATCGTACCAATGAAGCGGCGTCGACACGATCGCGTGGCCGGTCGAGGCCGCGTGGCGCAGAAGCTCCAGATACGGCACGATCTGTATCGCGGAGAGGCCGGCGCCCACGACCAGCGCGCCCGTAACCGTTCCTACGTTGGCCGCCGTGCTTACAACGCCCTGCCGGCCGAACACGCCGCGCAGCAGCGTGTACAACAGCACAAACAGGCCCGCCGCGATAGCCGTCTCCGGATCGCCGCCGAAGAGCATCAGCGCCCAAACAAGACTTCCGAAGGGCCACAGGCTGCGGTGATCCGACGCCGTCTGCTCCGCGAAAAGGAACAGCAGCGGGAGCCAGGGAATTACGTCGGACACGGGGGCCGTGGTCCGCAGCAGCGCCGCGCTTCCAAGCTCGAACGTCACCGCGACGAACAGCGCGAAGTGCGCCTGCAATCCGAGACGCCGCCCCGCGTAGAACGCGCACCAGCCCGCCACGACGAGCTTCAGCAACGCGGCCAGTGCAAGCGCCGTGGGCAGCGCGAACAACCGGAACGGAATCGTGAAGGGCGACAAAGGCCGCGTGCGCCATTGCGCGAGGAATGGCGCACCGCCACCTTCCGCCGGGTTCCAAAGGATCGAATCGTTGCGCGCCGCCGCATCGCTCATGAACACGAACCCGGGGTAATAACGCAGAGTCTCCTCGCGTGAAAGGGCCGCCGAAGCATCGCTCAGGTCCGTTGGCGCCGCGGAATGCCAAGGCGCAAGCGTGAACGCGTAGTCGGTCGAGAAGGGAACCTTGCCGGCCGTCCAGCAGGGTCCCAGGACCACCAGCGCCAGTAATAGCAGAACCGCGAGGCAGGCGGCGTTTTCAACGATATCGCGTTGCTTGGACGTCACCCATATTCTCCAAGTTCTAATCGTGCTCGTGCTCGGTTCCCGTAACTCCCATTTGTAATGGGAGTCCTCGTTCAACCAAAGACTCCCATTACAAATGGGAGTTACGGCCGAGCACGAACGCGAAATTCAATCGTGCCGCTCCGGATTCCTATGCCTTCACCGGCGTCGGGGCCGTGTGGATGCCCACGCCGAAGTAGTCTTCCGCGGCTTCCATGATGGTCTCGCCGAGGGTCGGGTGCGTTTGCACCGTATGCGCCAACTCTTCGACCGTGGCTTCCATCGACATCGCGACCGCCGCCGCCGAGATCAACTCGCCCGCTTCCGCGCCAAGAATGTGCACGCCCAGAACCTCGTCCGTCGTGGCATCCGCGACGATCTTCACAAGGCCTTCGGGCTCGCCCATGGCCTGCGCGCGCCCGCTGGCAACCCAGTTGAAGCGCCCCACCTTCACGCTGTATCCGGCCTCGACCGCTTCGCGTTCCGTGAGCCCGACACTGGCGACTTCCGGCGACGTAAACGTGCAGGCCGGGATGACGCGGTAGTGCATGGATTTCTTGCCGCCCGTGGCGTTCGTGGCGGCGACGATGCCCTCGGCCGACGCGCCGTGCGCGAGCATCGTCTTGCCGGTGACGTCGCCGATGGCGTAGATGCCCGGCACGCTGGTTTCCATGCGCTCGTTGACGAGAATGTCGCCGCGCTTGCCGACCTTCACGCCCAACGACGCTTCTTTCGTCACAACCTCGGAGTGGAAGCGGCGTCCGACGGCCACGAGCACGAGATCGGCTTCGAGCGTACCCGCGCCCTTGCCTTCCATCGTGAGCTTTGCGGTGACGCCATCGGTCTCGAGCTTCGCGACCTTGGTCTCGATACGGATGTCGATGCCGCGTTTCTTGAGAATACCGGAAAGCTTCTGCGCCAGTTCTTCGTCTTCGAGCGGCAGGATCTGCGGCATCATCTCGATGAGCGTGACCTGCGCGCCGAAAATGTTCCAGAGGCAGGCGAATTCCGCGCCGATCGCGCCCGCGCCGATAACCGCCACGCGCTTGGGCACCGCGTCTAGATCAAGCGCCTCGGTGCTCGTGACGACCGTCTTGCCGTTGGGTTCCAGGCCCGGAATGCGCGCGGACGAGCTGCCCGTCGCAATGATGATCGACTTCGCGGCGATCTCTTCCTTGCCGGCCTGGATGCGGCCCGGCGCCGTCACGACCGCGTCGCCCTTGACGAGCTCGATGCCGCGCGCCTTGAACAGCGCCGTGATGCCCGACTTGTTGCGCCGGACCACGGTGTTCTTGCGCTTCAGCAGGGCCTTCATGTTGAGGCCGATCTGCGGCACGTCGAGACCGTACTCTTCCGCGTGCTGCATCTTGCGATAAAGTTCCGCCGTGTAGATGAGCGTCTTCGTGGGGATGCAGCCCCAGTTCAGGCACACGCCGCCCACTTCCTCGCGTTCGACCACGACCACCTTCGCGCCCAACTGCGCGGCGCGAATCGCCGCCACGTATCCGCCGGGCCCTGCGCCCAGTACCGCTACATCGCATTCAATCATTATCGATAACTCCCCGCTAGAAATCAGCGGATTCGAGAATCTGCTTCAAGGTCCCCATGAACTGCGCCGCCAAGGCGCCGTCGATGACGCGGTGGTCGCTCGACAGCGTCAGCTTCATGATCGGACGCACGTGAATGCCGCCGTCGATGACGACCGGCCGATCTTTAATCTGCCCAACGGCGAGAATCGCACTGTCCGGCTGGTTGATGATCGCCGTAAAATGGTCGACGCCGAAACCGCCCAGGTTCGAGATGGTAAACGTATTGCCCTGATAGTCGTCGGGCAGCAACTTGCCGACGCGCGCCTTCTCGGTCAGCTCGCGGCACTCGCGATTGATGTCCTGGAGCGACTTGTCCTGCGCGCGCCGTACCACCGGCACGATAAGCCCTGTCGGCAACGCCACCGCAAAGCCAAGGTTGATGTCGGCCACCTCTTCGACAGCGTCGCCGCACCAGCGCACGTTCACCTGCGGCCACTTCTGCAAGGCCCGCGCGGTCGCGCGAATCACGAGGTCGTTGTAGCTCGGCTTGAAGGTCGTCATGGCCGAGCGGTACGAGGCCGCCGCCGCCATATCCACCTCGACGGTCACGTAATAGTGCGGCGCGGTGAACAGGCTCTCGGCCATGCGCTGCGCGATGATGCGGCGCATGGGGGAGAGGGGAGTCCGCTTGACGTCGCCCGCGGCTGCCGGAGGAGGCGTGGCCGCCGCACCAAGCACGTCGGCCTTCATGACCTTGCCGCGCGGCCCCGAGCCGGCCACCTGGCCGAGGTCGACGCCCTGCATCTCGGCGACGCGCTTCGCGGTGGGCGTGGCGCGAACTTCGCCCGCGGCTGAGGCCTGCGCGACGACATCGGCTTCCATGATGCGCCCGCCGACGCCGCTGCCGGCGACCTTCGAAAGATCGGCGTTCAACTCCGCCGCCTTGGCCTTCGCGCGAGGCGAGGCCGCCGCACCGGTCTTGGCGACGGGCGCGGGCGGGGACGCTGCGGACGGGGTGGACGTCGTAGACGCTGTGGCCGTGGCCGCTGCGACCGAGGGAGCGGCTGCGGGGGCGCCACCGACTTCCGGCAAGGCCTCGTCGGCCTCGCCAATGAGGGCGATGACCGTCATGACCGGCACCAGCTCGTCCGCCGGCACCACGATCTTGCGCAGGATGCCGCTCTCGGGCGATTCGTATTCGATTTCGGCTTTGTCGGTTTGGATGGAGGCGATGGGATCGCCCTTTTCAACCCGCTCGCCCTCTTTCTTCAACCATTGTACGATGGAGGCTTCTTCGACGGATTGCCCCATTTGAGGCATCTTGATCTCGTGCATCGACCCACCTATGTTACTGCGCGGCCTACCCGCCCAGTCTACTTTGCATATTCCTCGAAGGCTTACAACCAGCCTTCGCTCAACAACCGTCGCGATTCGTCAACAATCAGCTTCGCCAAAGGAGAGTCCGGCTCGATTTGGCAGACTTCCGTGAAAACCCCCTTGAATCCCCGCTCCTCCAGTACCCGCTGCACCTGCGCCGCGGCCGGATCGTCCGGGTGATCGTAATGGATCGCGGCGGCGGCTGCAAACGCCACGTGCCGCGGCTCAATGCCCTGTTCGAGGCACATCCGGCCCGCGCCGATGAGGCGATCGTTGGGACCGAGCTTGCGGATGGGGTCCTTGCCCACGCGCGCCACGCTGTCGCCCAACGCTTTGTTTGCGAAACGGCGCATGAGATCCTCGCCATGCGCCTTCAGATCGTCGGCGTCGAGACCATACTTCGCCACGAGCCCCGCACGCGTCTCGGCGAGCAGCCCTTCCACCTCCTTGCGCACCACCGGATCCTCGATGGCCTGCCAGGTGTACTCGTGTCCGCGCAGGTGGCCGATGTAGGCCGTGGCGGCGTGGCTGGCGTTGTGTACGAAGAGTTTGCGCTCGACGTACGCGGCGAAATTGGGCTTCGCCACCATATGCTCGATGTGCGGAATCGGCCCCTTGAAGCCCTGGGCATCCACCGGAAGCTCGCAATAGGGCTCCACGCACACCAGCAGCACGTCTTCCGCGCGCTGCTCGGGTGTCATGAACGGCACCATGCGCCCGATGCTCGCCTCAACAAAGCCGACCTTCTCGTCCAGGGCCGCGTGGAAGCGCGGATCGAGGCACTCCCGCACCTTCTCGCGCAGAAATGGCCCCGCCCCGATGAGATTCTCACAAATGATAAAGTTCAACGGCGGCGCATCCGGATTCTCGAAGCGCTTCGCGATGCCCGCCGCGATGGCCGGCGCCACCTTCGGCAACACCGGCACGCCCACGGCCGTCGAG
>JAVEWL010000899.1:0-2528 GCA_034004565.1 FCB group bacterium
ACCAAAGGCGCATGCGACCGCGCAGCGACAGCAGCGGCGACAGCAGGAATCCCGGCGGTGGCACGACCTCGAACAGACGGCCGTTCTTCATCACGAAGCGATGCGCGGCGTTGTCGTTGGCCCGTACCAGCTTCTCGGCGACGCCGATGTCTTCCGCCCACTTCAGGGTCAGCGGCTCGCGATCGAGAAATCCGTTCGGACCCCAGTCCACCGAGAACCCGCCCTCGCGATCGGTGCGCGTGTGTCCGCCGACGTAGTCGGACGCTTCCAGCAGCAGCACGCCGTCCGCCCCGTATGCCTGCTCGAGATAGTGCGCGGCGCACAGACCGGTAACCCCGCCGCCGACCACGACGGCCTTCGTTTCAAACGGCATCGTTTTCCCCTATACCGTGCGCGAGAACGTGCGCTGAGCATTGGCGCGCTTCAGGTACGCGTCGAACACCATCGCGACGTTGCGAATAAACATCTGCCCCAGCGGCAGCACGCGCAGGGCGCCCACTTCGTGAACAAGGAAGCCTTGCTCGTAAAACTCGCGGAGTTCACCCTCTTCCACCGCGAAATACTCGTCGTACTCGATACCGAAACGGCGCTTCAGTTCGGCGAAATCGAGGTAGAAATTGCACATGAGCTGGCGAATGGTCCAGCGGCGGATCTTGTCGTCTTCCGAGAGAAAACAACCCGCGTGCGCAGGCAGTTGCCCCGCGTCGATGGCTTCGTAGTAGGTCGAGAGCTTCTTCACGCTCTGCGCATACGCGCCGCCGATTTCGCCGATGGCCGAGGTACCGAAACCGATCATGTCGGACGCAGGCACAACCGTATAGCCCATAAAATTGCGGTGCAGCCGGCGCTCGTCGAGGGCGTGCGCGAGTTCCTCGGTTGGCAGCGAGAAGTGGTCCATACCGATGGTGCGGTAGCCCGCGTCGATAAACATGCGCCGCGCCGTGCTGAAAAGCTCGAGCTTATCTGCTGGGCTGGGGAGCTTGCTTTCGTCGATGTGGACCTGGATGCGCAGTTTCGCCGGGATGTGGGCGAAGCTGTACACCGCGAGGCGGTCTGGGCGCATGTCGATAATCTTCTCGATCGTCTTGGCCCAGTTCTCGACTTTCTGCGCGGGCAGGCCGTAAATGAGATCCATGTTAATGCCGCCGAAGCCGAGTTCGCGCGCCCAATTGGTGAGCTGACGGGTCTGCTCCTCGCTCTGGAAACGGTTGACCTCGGCCTGGACTTCGTCATCGAGATCCTGCACGCCCATGCTGAGCCGGTTGAAACCGAAGCTCCGAAGCACTTTTAGTTGGTCAAAGGAAGTGACACGCGGGTCTACTTCAATGGCGATTTCCGCGCCCGGGTCCAGGTCAAATCGGCTCGTAATCGAGTGGAACAGGCGTTCGATCTCGGAGAGGTTCAGGTACGTCGGCGTGCCGCCGCCCCAGTGGAGTTGCATCACGCGCTTGCGGGGCCCGAGCACCTCGGCCGCCATGCCGATCTCGCGATCAAGGTATCCCAGGTAACGCGAGGCCACGCCTTCCTTCTTCGATATGATGACGTTGCAGCCGCAAAACGAGCAGCGCTCCCGGCAAAACGGAATATGCACATAGACGGACAGGGGCTCGTCCGGATGCCGGGCGGCCTCCGCAAGCGCCTTACGGTAGTCCGCGTCGCCGAAGTCCTCGCGCCATTCCGGAGCGGTCGGATAGCTCGTGTAGCGGGGTCCCGGCCGGTCGTAGCGCGTCAACAATTCCGGCGTAATTTCCAGGGACTCTGCCCGGTCGTGATGGCCCGTATCGACGTCTGTCATGGTGAATCTTTCGGTTTTGTGTGCCCTGAAGAAGTCTCAAGTAACCGCCTTCTACTATAAACCATTCGGGCGGGCGGTTCATTCTTGGGTCGAGGGCCGATGTGAACGACTGCTCCCAACCCGACCGTCACCCCTGATAGCCTGTGGCACCCCCAAGCCCCTTGAACCGCGACAGCCGCGCGGCTAATCTTGGTGTCCGAGGCTCAAGGAAAGCACGAGGGACGCCATGACATCCAAGCGCAGCGATTACATCTCCTGGTCGGACTACTTCATGGGGATCGCAATTCTGTCGGCCCAGCGCAGCAAGGACCCCAGTTCCCAGGTGGGCGCGTGCATTGTCAGCCCGCAAAACAAGATCGTCGGCATCGGCTACAACGGCTTCCCGATCGGCTGCAGCGACGAGCAGCTTCCCTGGGACCGCGAGGCACCCGACGCCTGCGACACCAAGTATCCCTACGTGTGCCACGCCGAACTCAACGCCATCATGAACAAGAATACGGCCGACCTGGCCGATTGCCTCATCTACACGACCCTGTTCCCCTGCTGCGAATGCACGAAACTTATCATTCAGGGCGGGATCAAGAAGGTCATCTACCTCAGCGACAATTACCATGACACCGACAGCGTACGCGCCTCGCGCCGCATGTTTGACATGGCCGGAGTGACGTACGAGGCATTCAAGCCGCAGCGCGAACGCATCACCATCGATTTCGCGCAGGAAGCGGCCAGCGTA
>JAVEWL010000900.1:0-2526 GCA_034004565.1 FCB group bacterium
AACAACTGAACCGCGTGCAGGTGCTCGGAATCCAGGAATCGTTCTGGAGATTTCGGCAGGGAGGTGTCGCGGCCCTGGGTATGGGCGAAATCGCCATCGACGAACGCGTGGCCTCGGCGTTGTCCAGTGGGGCCGGGGACACGCTCGCCTTGCGCGTGCAGAAGCCCAGCCTGCTCGTGCGCGACGCGCCCTTGTCGTCGCGCGAAGACGATCCTGTGCAACGGGCGAGCTACACGGTGCGCGCCGTGGTTTCCGATGCGCAACTGGGGCGCTTTGGACTTTCGGCAAACCAGGCGCCGCCCTACAACGTCTTCCTACCGCTCGCGGAGTTGCAGGGGCGCGTGGACACCGCGGGCCGAATCAATCTGCTGCTCTTCGGCAGGGGACCGGGGCAGGATGCGGTGCGGAGTGCCCTCGAGGAGTCGTGGCGGCCGGAGCATGTGGGGCTGCGCATCGTGCGGCACGAGAACGTGCTGCAACTGGAGAGCGACCGCATCTTTCTGGACGACCCGACCGGGAAGGTGGCGTGGTCGCTGCCGAGCGCGCAGGGGACGCTGACGTACCTGGTGAACGGGTTGCGAAAGGGCAAGCGGTTCACGCCGTATTCGTTCATGACGGCGGGCGCGCATGCGGAAGGGTTGCGGGACGACGAGACGGTCATCAATTCGTGGCTGGCGGAGGCGCTCGGGGCGGGTGTGGGCGACAGCGTGACGGTGACGTTCTTCGAGCTGCAGGCGAACAACGCGCTCGAGGAGCGGACGCGGGAGTTCAGGGTCAAGGAAGTGCTGCCGGTGGAGTCGCTGGCGCTTGATAAGGAACTGGTGCCGTCGTTTCCGGGCTTGAGCGACGTGGAGAGTTGCGCCGACTGGAAGATCGGCATGCCGATGGACGAGGAACTGCTCAAGGACAAGGCGAACGAGCAGTATTGGAAGGATTACCGGACGACGCCGAAGGCGTTCGTAACGCTGAAGGCGGGGCAGGAGATGTGGGGGAACCGGTTCGGGCGGCTGACGGCGGTGCGGTTCGACGCGGGAGCGGTGGACGAGAAGGCGATTGCGGATGCGCTGACGAAATACGTGGACCCGGCGGCGCTGGGGCTTGCGGTGATGCCGGTGCGGGATGCGGCGCTAAGGGCGGTGGCGCAGGCGACGGATCTGGGCGGGTTGTTCCTGGGGATGAGCTTTTTCCTGCTGGTGTCGGCGCTGGTGCTGACGGGGCTGCTGTACGGATTGGGCGTGCAGCAACGTGCAGGCGAATTGGGCACGCTGGCCGCGCTGGGATTCACGCCGCGTCGAATCCGCTTGCTGCTGCTCGGCGAGAGCCTGATGGTGTGCGTACCGGCGGCGATGGCGGGGGCCGCGCTGGGGGCGCTGTATGCGCGGGGGCTGCTGTACGGGCTGGAACATTACTGGAGCGACGCCGTGGCGGGTACCGCGCTGCAGTATTACGCGCGGACGGAGTCGTTTGCCATTGGCGCGGGCATCACGGTGGTGTGCGCGCTGGCGACGGCGTACCTGGCGATGCGGCGGTTGCTTCGCCGGCCCGCGCGGGAGTTGCTCGCGGCCGATTTCACGCTGGAGCAGTCGTATCGTCCGGGCGGGCGACTTGGGCTTGTGGCGGCGGCGGTGGCGTTCGCGGGGGCGCTGGCGACGGTGGCGTACGCGCTGACGTCCGCAGTGCAGGACGTGGCGATGCCGTTCTTCGGGGCGGGCGCGCTGATACTGGTGGGCTGCGCGTTCCTGGCGCGGCATGCGTTGGGGCGGGCGGCGTTTTGGCCGCTGGGGGGAAGGCCTACATTGCTGCGCACGGCGGTGTTGAATGCGTCGCGGCGGCGGGCACGGAGCCTGGGCGTGGTGGTGTCGCTGGCGAGCGGGTGTTTTCTCGTGCTGGCGGTGTCGGCCATGCAGCACGATATCGGGGCGAACGCGGAGCGGCGCGATTCGGGTACGGGCGGGTTTGCGTTCTACGCGGAATCGACGGTGCCGTTGCTGGACCCGGCGGAGTTGTCGCGCGAGGTGCCGGGAGTGAAGCCGCTGGGGCTGCGTGTGCGCGACGGCGACGACGCGAGCTGTCTGAACCTTGGCCGCGCGCAGACGCCGCGCGTGCTGGGCGTGGATGCGGCGCGGTTCGGGGAGTTGGGCGCGTTTGCGGATGCGGCGCTGTGGGAACGGCTCAATGCCGAGCTGCCGGATGGAATGCTGCCGGCGCTGGTGGGCGATGCCAATACGGCGATGTGGGGACTGCAAAAGAAGACCGGGCTCGAAGGGGGAGATGTCCTGGTTTACGAGGATGACGCGGGGCGCAAGGTGAAGGTGAAGCTGGTGGGGCAGCTTCCGCAGTTGCTGACGGTGTTTCAAGGCTCGATCCTGGTGTCGAACGAGAGCTTCAGTAAGTTGTGGCCGTCGGAGGAAGGGTTCCGGACGTTTCTGATTGATGTGCCGGTGGAGGGGCGCGCGCAGGCGGGGCAGTCGCTGGAACAAGCATTCGACCGCTACGGCATCGAGGTGGTTGATCCGGTGCGCAGGC
>JAVEWL010000901.1:0-2525 GCA_034004565.1 FCB group bacterium
GCGCCGGCGTCCGGCGCGCAGGCGCAGAGCAGTCTCGCGGTGATGTGGGACGAGATCTCCGACGAACCGTCTCACTTCAATCATGTTCCGGGCGGCTGTAACGTGCTCTACATGGACTGTCACGTGGAATTCCTGAAATACGGGGGTGAGTTTGGGAATCGGTTCCCGGTGAATGCGGGCGGCCTGGCCTTCCACGAGGCGAGCCATCATCACGAACACCCGTAGGACACGACGCAACGTTCTTCAGGCGCCCCCAAGGCGGTAACGGGCTTGGGGGCGCCGCTTTTTTTTGGGTGGCGAATTGCGGGAGGGCAATGACACGTGGGTCTTATGGGAGAGATGGGAAGGTTGGCTTTTTGCGGAGTGGGCGGTATGGTGTATCCTTGCGTTCAGCAACGCCATGGGGAACAGCTTGCTCCTAATGAGGAATACCGCCATGCTCTCATCAATGGCCGCCGCATTTGTCTTGATCTTCACCTCACCTGCCGCACTCCTGGAAGTGCCGACGTCGTATCCCACCATTCAGGCCGCGATAGACGCGGCGCAAGCCGGTGACACGGTATATGTCCGCGCGGGCACCTACGACGAAACCCTTTCCCTAAAGCGGCCCACCACGATCGAGGGCGAGGGGAGGGACCGCGTGGTTGTGCGGCGGCCCGCGGCGGACGGGCCCGTGTTGAGCATTGCGAGCTGCCCCGACGGCACGGTGCGCGGGATTTCATTCGAGAGTACCGACCGGCCCGCCGAGGATGATCCGGAGGCCGAACCCGGCGCAGTCGTTGAAATCACCGAGAGTTCCGTTGAGGTGTTCGACTGCGAGGTGCGGAACGGCCCGGGAAGCGGCATCCGGATACGCGGCAAGAGCACGTGCAGGATTCTGGCGTGTGTGGCGACGGAAAACCTGCGGGTAGGGTTTGTATCACACGGTGAAAACGCCAAGGTCACGTTTGTCGGGAACACTTCCCTGGGGAATCGCTCGGGCATCGCTTTCACCCAGGGCGGTGGCGGCACGGCAAAGATCAACCGCTGCCAGGAAAATATGGTGTACGGCATCGCTGTGGCTGGCAAGGGCAATCCGGTCCTTTTCAGCAACACGTGTTCCGGGAATGGGAGCACGGGCGTCTTCTGCGAAGCGGACTCTGCGATGTACGCCTTGGGGAATCACTGCTTTGACAACAAGGGAAGCGGCATTGTGCTGGGCAGCAAATCAGAGGCTCTGGTGAACTTCAATACGCTCGAGAACAACGAGAAGTACGGCCTCTGGTCGGCCCGCGGCGCGCACATGCGCCTCAAGGCCAACGTCTTTCAGGGCAACGGGGAGTTCGGGAACACGGAAGCCTACAGTCTCTTCCACGATGGACGGTTCGCCCAGATCGAGGAGATTGCGGCGCGGTTCCGGCGCGACAAGTCGAAGTCGTACCACGGCGAGTGGCAACTGCCGAACGTGTACGACGGCATCAGCGATAGATGCCAGTATATGACCAAGGCTCAAGAGCGCACGTTCATGGTACGGCTCCAGGAATGGAAGAAGGCATATCCGAATTCGCTTGCGTGCGCCATTACCGAGGCGGACGCATATTGCGAGTTCGCCTGGCGCGAACGGGGCAGCGGCTGGGCCAGCACGGTAACGGCACAGGGATGGAAAGGGTTCCGCGACTACCTGGACAAAGCGTTGATGACGATCGAGGCCGCCGAGAAGCTACCCGAACGCGACCCGCACCTCTTCCTGGTCAAATGCACGGTCATGCTGGGGCTGAGCAGGACGTCGTTCAAAACGCCACCCATCTTGTCGGTGCTGGAATGGTGGACCAACACGAAGATCGACATCCCGAGTCCCGCCGAGCAGGCGTTTCTTCAGGGCGTTGCCGTGGAGCCCACGTATTATCCGCTCTACTATGCCCGCGTGGTGCCGCTGATGCCGCGCTGGGGCGGGTCGCCCTCCGAAATGGTGAAGCACGCGGAGTGGTCGGCGCAGCGCACGGCCGCGAGCGAAGGGGAATCGTTGTACGCGCGCATCGCCTGTAAGACTCTTCGCAGCGACGGCCGGGAAAACTACCTGAACAACTATCGCTTTTCCTGGAAGCGGATTCGACAAGGGTATCGTGACATTCTTCAGCGTTTTCCGGACTCGAAAACTCGCCTGAATTCGTTTTGCCTGATGGCGTGCCTCCACAACGATCGCAAGACCGCAGCAGAACTGTTCGCGCAAATCGGCGACGATTGGCAAGGCGACGTATGGGACGACGAGGCCGACTTCCAGCACTGGCGGACCTGGGCGAAGTAGGAGGCCCTTAATGCCGAGGTCTGACCAAACAGGCTGACCTGCATTCGGAACTTCTAAATTCCCTTTGCGTTCATGCCACCTCCAATCTTGTTTGGGGGTGCTTCAGGTGCGACGCGATCGCGAGAACTCTCCCCCCCTCCCACCCCGCAGGCGGGGGGGAAAAGAACTCATGCCGCGGGCGGGGGGGAAAGATCCTTCGCGTGCGGGAATGTATTCTCCCCCCCGCCTACGGGGGGGTAGG
>JAVEWL010000902.1:0-2517 GCA_034004565.1 FCB group bacterium
CGGCCACCCGGCCCCATCATTCCCTCGCCGGACCCAGGGCTCCCCTTCTTGTCGCCGCTGCGACTAAAGCCCGCGCTTCCCGTACCGTAAAAATCCAAGACTTGCTAGGATTCCGCCGTCGAACGTTTGGCGGCAAACAGGCCTTCCGCAAATGGCCACGCCTCCGGCGATCAGTCTCATTGATGCGCCGGAGGCGTGGAATGCTCGACAGGTTACGGATCCCAATGAACCAGCCAACGTGCTCGTCAGCCATGCTTGGATCCGTTCACCAAGTCGCGGATGACCGTTTAGCGGCGACGGATCAGCGCCAAGCCGCCCAGAGCCAACAGCGCGAAGGACGCGGGCTCGGGAACGGCAATGCCGAACTCACCCACCGCGAAGTCGGTGCTGCCCGTCAGGGCGATGCTGCTGATCAAGCTGCCGGTGCCATAGAAGCCGGCAAATGTTGCGCCGGAAGAGCCATGGGCGGTGTAGGAACCGGACGACGTGCCGTCGTCGGCAACCGCTTCAAACGTCTGCAGCGAGAAGGGGTTCGGTTCTACGTAGAACCGGAAGGCGGCCGTCGTGGGCGGCATCGTCATCGTAACACTGGTGGCGCCGTTGCTGTAGTACACGTCACCGGTGTAGCCGTGGCTCCAGGTCGCCCAGCCGCTGCCGATGCGACGATGGCTCATCGGAATCGAGAAGCCCAGCTGGCCGCCCAACGGGCTGTCAACGGTCGACACGTCAGCAAAAACGGCCTGCGGATCCAACGGGAACTGGGTGATATCGTACGGTCCCAGCATGGCGGGCGGAGCGCCCGAGCCGGGGCCGGCATCATAAACGATAGCCGCACTCGCGGCCGGAACGATCATCAACGCGGCGAGCAAAACGAGACTTCTTTTCATTAGTACTTCCTCCTAGTCCAAGAGAGAGAGAAACTCCGCCAGCAGAACATCCACTGACAACTCTTTTCAACCACACTAACTCTTCTTACAAACTTGAATACTCTTATTAATTTCAAGACCGAATTCGAGGGACTCGACTTCGTGCGATTCCGCCACCGCGCAAGCCAGCGCCTCGATTCCGTCTTGTAGGAGCTTATCCCGGTACGGCCCCAAGTGGCACACCCAAGAGCCACGCGCTTTCCCTGAACTCTATATCCAACACTCGTGACGCCGAGCCATGCCCAGGACTCGAACCGAATATCGCCGGTAAGTTTCCGGCAAAAAAAAGAGCCTCCGCATTCCCGCTACGCACGAACGTGAACGCGGCGACTCTCTCTGCCTCACCGGTTCGCACACCCCTCCGGTATGCGAACTTCTCTCCTGGACCGCTTCGCCCTGTGCCCAACGCACCGCCGACAGCGCAGCGCAGATAAAACAGCGGCGATAGTTCAACGGACCGATGCACCTCCCCTTCCTCAGCCTTCAGTATGCCTTGTTATGTTCGATCGGCAAGTGAATCAAAGAATGCCCAAGGGAATACAAAGCAATACGAAGACAAAAGCAACCCGCCCACGCAATTCATGCCCGCGACCTCCACCCATCTACCTGCACCCGGGGGCAAATGCCTCCGGCGAGTGCCCTCTATCCGTCTCGCACTCCACCGACACGTTGCCTCGACCTCACCTAAATTCACAAGTACGACCTCGCTCGAATGGATGAAAATGGGTGCTCGTGTCACCCGCCGCGGCGGGTGCGGAACGAGAGAATCGTTGAAGGTACGCATCCGCAGATAGCGTAAAGCGCGCTTCCGGCCACGCTCCACTGCTCACCTTTCTCCTGCTCTACTGTCTCGGCCGAAGGTCGCGACACTGTCGTCTCAACCGTGCGGAACGGCAAAGACCTCTCGGATCTGTTCTTCTCATAGCAGTCGCCAGCCGGTTGTGAATGCGCCAAAAATGCACCGCCCGCGCAGCGCAGAAAGAATCGCCGCTTTCGATCGCCAATTTCCGACCAAAAAGCGACGACTCTTCTGCCTCGTGTCGGACCCGACCTCACCGGCGCAACGCGCGTTACACCGCCTTCAGCCGGGTGTCTCTCTTCGACGCGGCATAGTGATACTGTATGCTGAGCTCCTCCGTCGCTTCCAATATGCCACACTATGTCTCTTTGGCAAGCGAATCCAAGAAAGACAGGGTAGGTGCAAAGCAATCCGAGGGCGAGCGGGGCATCTCCCTCCGCCGACAGTACAAGTCCCACGTATGCCCCGCCTCAATTCTCCCGCTCTCCGGCGCATTCCACTCTTACTCCACTGGTACACTTCGCCACACTCGGCTTGCATCACAATCCGACCCCTCAACGCGGCCGTTGGCCGCAGCCAAACCGCCTTTCCCGCCGTGCGGTATGGTCGCCGCGGCGACCAAAACGCGAGCATCGCACGCTGCAAGGTTCCAACCACCCCGAGTTCGCCAAGCCGCGGGCCGCACTCGGTGCCAACCCGCGTCACCCTGCACCCGCCGTCCCGGGCCAACCCACACTTGCCCCCACCTGCCTCCATCCCTCCGCCCGGCATCCCCCCAACCGCCCAAACCGC
>JAVEWL010000104.1:0-11294 GCA_034004565.1 FCB group bacterium
GAGGGGGAAAGCCGGATGCAAGCCGATGGACGGGGTGGACAAAGACCGGGAGCTTCCCCCTCTCCCCCATCGGGGGAGAGGGTTGGGGTGAGGGGGCGTTCTTTCGCAGTGATTCCACCCACAAACCACGTTCCTTCGTCACGCGGCTTGAAGGTGGCGCCCGGACAGAACCTTCCGGCATTCGGCTGAAGTGTTAGGCGGATTCCATCCCGATCGACTCTAGCATGATGTGCGCGCGGGCGGTTGCAGCCTCTGGAGGCGGGCACCCGGCCGCTTCGACATTGCGGTTTCAGCTTCGGGCAATCGGGCGGATTGGACACCGCCCCCCGGTGGCAACGCCGGAATCCATGGGGCAAGCTCCCTGAGCAGCGCCGCCGCGCGTGCGCATCTCCCCCTTTCACACCAAGGGCGCTTCCGATTCTTAGGGTGCAAATCGGATACAGGGCGACACTACATTTGGTCAACACTGTTAGTTTATCAGCAACCCTGTCAACAATTTACTATACTAAAGTCTCCCAATACCGCGCCGATAAGCTGGGTGTTAGCACAATGCGTGTAATACCGGAGCAGGGCAGATTGGCGCGAGTTGCATGCGGAGAATACGGCTTCCCGAAAGCCAATTCCCGCAACCACCTGCACCGATTACGCAGCCAGGAGACCCGTACCGTGCTCTCTACATTCAGTAGCCTTCTCGTGTGGGACGCCCCGGGAGTGACCTCTTTGCGGGCAAGTCAAGCATCCGAGCCCTACCCACGCCCGGCTGCCCTTCTTCTCTTCTCCGAATCAGAACCCGAGCTGCTCAACTCTTGTACACACGCGTCGTTACGCTATCAACCGCGGGAGGGTTCACTTCGATGAATGCAACGCACACCGCTCTGGCCGGAAAGTACCTCACCTTCCAACTTGGCGACGAGCACTACGGGGTCGAGATCCTGAAGGTGCAGGAAATCATGGGCATGTTGCCCATCACGCACGTGCCCAGGGCTCCCGAAGCGGCCCGCGGCGTCATCAACCTGCGCGGCCGCATCATCCCCGTGACCGGACTTCGCGCGCGGTTTGGGCTGGAATCGCAGGACGACACGGAACGCACCTGCATTGTCGTCGTGCAGGTGGCGGACACGGAGCGTCCCCTGACGACCGGGCTCCTGGTTGACGAAGTCTCGGAAGTGGTTGACATCAAGGCGGATCAGATTGAGAGTGCGCCGGAACTGGGCTCGGGCGCGGATACCGCGTTTCTCCTCGGGCTGGGGAAGGTCGGGCAGAAGGTCATCATGTTGCTCGATGTGGACCGCCTATTTGCGCACGAGGAACTCGCACTTGCCGCGGATGCTTCGGACGCGGTGGAGACGGCTTGAACAAGAGCGAACGCTACGGTTCGGCCCTGGGCTGACCGAATCGCGGGCGAAACAGGGCAAGAGCAATTGCGCGACGAAAGGAAAGACGTAACTATGTTTAAGAACATGACACTGGGAAAGAAGATTTCAGCCGGATTCGGCGCACTCATCCTTATTCTTGCCGCGTTGGGAGGCTTGGCCCTATTCAGCATGCTCGAAGTGAAGACCGTCGCCACGGATCTTACTCAAGAAGCCGTGCCCGAGGTCGATCTCGCGACCCGGGTGGAACGCTCCTCGCTCAACACGATGTATGCGGCGCGCGGATACGTGTATGCGGAAGAGCAGGCTTTCCTCGAGGACGCGAAAAAGAACCTCGGAGAGGTCACGGCGAATCTTGCGGAGATAAAAACGCTTGGCACGAAGCACGGACTCGCGGACCTCATTGAGAACGCGAGCAATGCGGAAAAGGAAGCCACCGCGTACAAGAATCTGCTGGACGAAACGGTCGCGGTAACTGAATCGATGGCAAAGGAAAAGGCGGCCTCGCTCGTTGCGGCTGAAAACTACATGAAGCTCTGCACGGACTTTCTGGAGACACAGTACGCAACGCTCGACGAGGAGCTGGCGGGCGTTTTCGGTTCGGAGCCCAAGAAGGTTGTGGAACCCGCGCCTGCTGAAGAAGGCAAGGAAACCGAAGAAGTCAAGGAAGGCGAAGCCGCGGCGGCAGAACCGGAGCCGGTCACGGAAACCGCAACGGCCAAGAAGATCACCGCGGAGGCACTCCAGGAACGGCTGACCAAGATCCGGCTTGTCCAGGGGATCAGCGATCTGGGCAACGCCATCCGCTTCGACACGTGGCATGCGATCGCCACCCGCGACCCCAAGCTTTTCACAGAGACCGAAGGGCTGTTCGAGCAGGTGAATGCAAAGCTTGACGAGCTCAAGGCCATCACGCGGCAAGAGGTAAACCTGAAGCAGATTGAGGAGTGTCGCAAAGCCGGCCAGGACTACCTGGGTTGCATGCAGCGCTTCCTGGCGGATTGGCTGAAGCGTGAAGAACTGAACAAATCCCGGGGGGAGACGGCCGCGAAGGTGCTCAGCATCGCCAAGAGTACGTCGGAAAACGGAATGAACGACGTTCGCACCGAGTCATCCGCGGCCGCGGACTCTCTCGGCAAGGCCTCCACTGAGATGCTTATCGGCCTGGCCATCGCCGTTGCGCTGGGCATCCTCATGGCATATTTCATCACGCGCTCCATCACCGGCCCCTTGCGGCGCGTCATCACGGGCCTGAGCGACGGCTCCAAGCAGGTCACCGGGGCTTCCACCCAGGTGGCGCAGTCCAGCCAGTCCATGGCCGAAGGGGCTTCCGAGCAGGCCTCCTCGCTCGAGGAAACATCGGCGTCACTCGAGGAGATGGCGAGCATGACTCGCCAGAATGCGGACAACACTCAGCAAGTCAACGGGCTGATGACGACGGCGAAGGAAGTCGTCGGCGCCACCATGGAATCCGTGAAACGGATGTCCCAAACCATCAACAACATCAGGCAATCCTCCGGTGAAACCGCCAAGATCCTGAAGACCATCGACGAGATCGCCTTCCAGACCAACTTGCTGGCCTTGAATGCCGCCGTCGAAGCCGCCCGCGCCGGTGAAGCCGGCAAGGGCTTTGCCGTCGTCGCCGAGGAGGTCCGTAACCTCGCCCAGCGCTCGGCCGAAGCGGCCAAGAACACCGCTTCCCTGATTGAGGTGGCGCAAAAGCACGCCGCCGACGGCGTCAGTATCAGCGCAGAGGTCAGCCAGAACCTCGACCGCACCGCCGAGTCGGCAATGAAGGTGGCGCAACTCGTCGAGGAAGTGGCTGCGGCCAGCCGCGAACAGACCAGCGGCATCGAGCAGGTTAACCTCGCCGTCGCGCAGATGGACCAGGTCACCCAAGCCAATGCGGCCAACTCAGAGGAAGCGGCCAGCGCCGCCGAAGAGCTTTCGGCCCAGGCCGAGCAGATGGACGAAATGGTTGCGGCGTTGGTGGGCATCGTGGGCGGCGCCTCAGGACGCACCCACCAGGGCCAGACCGCGGTTGCCGCCGCCCGCCGCGACGCGTCGCATCGTCCGACGGCGAAAGCGGTGCGGCATTCGGCACCACGGACGCCCGCGCACAGCGCCCCCAAGCACGCCCATGGCGGCAACGGAAACGGGCAGAACGACATCAAGCCCGAGGCGGTGATCCCGCTCGACGACGAAGAGGCGCTGCAGGACTTCTAGACCGGACCCGAGTTGAATCCGCGTGTGGTGTGAGCCGTTCGGGCTTGCATCCGGCAAGAAGACGCGGATGCAAGCCTGAGCCGGCGGAAACTCCGGAAGGGCGTACTGAAACGCGGGAGGCCGCTCGTTGGCCTCTCGCGTTTTGGCTTTCCGGACAAGACCCGCTCTACGCGATCTCCGCATATTCCCGTCCAGAACGGCTAAAGTCGCCCTTTATCAACGCCGATACATACGCTGGGTTAAGGGATATATGGCAACATCTCAACACTAGTGGTTCCACGCTGCGGTGGAAGCGGTTGCGACATCAGCAAGTCCAGGAATGTCGCGTTACAGAGCAGTACACATCCCACGAAGACATCCCACATGCGCTGCCGCTCTGTCGATCCGTGCCGTGGAACGGTCCATGAAATTGACCCTGATCCCCCTGGGGGCGCGTGCAGGTTTCAGCAGAAAGTCAGGGACTGGGTAACAACAAGGCAAGGGAGTTAAGGCATGTTCAGACGGATGACTTTGGGGAAGAAGATTGCGGCAGGCTTCAGTCTACTGATACTCATCTCGATGACTTTAGGGGGACTCGCCGTTTACCGTATGCACGGAGTGCGCGACCTCGCGGTGAACCTCGCGGCGCAGAATGTGCCCGAGGCCAACGCCGCCACCAACATCGAGCGCTCGACGTTCATGATGCTGCTCGCCGGGCGCGGCTACGTCTATTCCGAGGAACAGGCCTTCCTCGATGACACGTACAAGAATCTTGACGCCCTGTTGAACAACCTTCAGGCCGCAAAAGAACTTGCCGAGTCACAGAAGCTCAAAGACCTCACGGACAATGTTCAGACCGCGGAGAATGCCGCGCTGGAGTACAAGAAGCTCCTCGGCGAAACCGTCGCAACCATGGACGCCATGATTAAGGAAAAAGCGGCGTCGCTGGAAGCGGCGGACCGCTACATGAAGGTCTGCACGGAATTCCTGGCCACACAGAACACGAAGATAACCGGCGAATTGAGCAAGGCGTTCCCGGAAACGGACGACCTCGAGGCCGCCAAGGAAGCCGCGGTCCAGTCCGTCAACGGCAAGCCCATCGGCGATGCACTCAAAGACCGCGTGACGAAGATCACCCTCTGCAATGAAATCATCTCCGTGGGCAAGGACATCCGTCTCGGGACGTGGCATGCCATCGCCACGCGCAATCCCAAGGAGATGGAAGAAACGGCGAAGCTGTTCGATAAGGTTAACCAGAGCCTGGATGCGCTCGTCCCCATAACAACGCAGGAAGCGGACCTCAAGGCGATCGAGGAATGCCGCAAAGCCGGCCAGGACTACCTGGGCGATATGCAGCGCTACCTGACCAACTGGTATGCACGCGAAGAGTTGAACCAGAAACGCGTGCCGGCCGGGAACGCGATCATGGCCGTCGCCAAGACAACCCTCGAGAATGCCATGAACGATGTCGAGACAAGCTCGGGCGCGGCCGCAACGTCCCTCGGTCAAGCCTCGACGGCCACCGTCGTGGGCCTGGTTGTCGCCCTTGTGCTGGGCATTCTTATGGCCTGGTTAATCACGCGCTCGATCACCGGGCCGCTGCGCCGCGTCATCGCGGGCCTGGGCGAGAGCTCGAAGCAGGTTACCGGCGCATCGAGCCAGGTCGCGCAGTCCAGTCAGTCCATGGCCGAAGGCGCGTCGCAGCAGGCCTCCTCGCTCGAAGAGACTTCCGCGTCTCTCGAGGAGATGTCCAGCATGACCAACCAGAATGCCGAAAACGCTCAGCAAGCGAACGGCATGGTCGCCGAGACCCGCGATGTCACATCGCGCGGACGCGAGGCCATGGATCGCATGACGGGGGCCATCGAGCGCATCAAACAGTCGTCCGACCAGACCGCGCGCATTTTGAAGACCATCGACGAAATCGCGTTCCAGACCAACCTGCTGGCACTGAATGCCGCCGTCGAGGCCGCACGGGCCGGGGAAGCGGGTAAAGGCTTTGCCGTGGTCGCCGAAGAGGTGCGCAATCTGGCCCAGCGCAGCGCCGAAGCCGCCAAGAACACCGCCACCCTCATCGAGGACGCGCAAAAGAATGCCGACCACGGCGTGCACGTTTCGGCGGAGGTCGAAGCCGTCTTGAGCCAGATTGCCGACAAGGTCCAGAAGGTCTCGCACCTGGTCGAGGAGGTGGCCGCGGCCAGCCGCGAGCAGTCGCGCGGCATCGAGCAGGTCAACATCGCGGTATCGCAGATGGACCAGGTGACCCAGTCCAACGCGGCCAATTCCGAAGAAGCGGCCAGCGCGGCCGAGGAACTTTCGGCCCAGGCCGAGCAGATGAACGAAATGGTGGCGGCGTTGGAAGCCGTCGTCGGTAGCGGCGCGGAACGCGCACCCAGACAGCCCGTCGCCGCCGCGGCGCCCCGTTCCAGCGCCAGGCCCGCAAAGCATTCCACGGAGCGCGCGGTGCGGAAACACTCGCACAACGGAAACGGCTACGCCAACGGGAACGGCCACAGCAACGGTGCCGCGAAGGCGGAGACGGTCATCCCGCTGGACGACGAAGAAGCGGTCCTGCAAGATTTCTAAATAGTATACCGGGTCGCAGGGGTATGGCGGGGGAGGTCGATGACCTCCCCCGTTGCTTTTGCGCTGGACCGGCCAATGGCAAAACACACCCCGTCGGTGATACCATATACGTCCTTGTGGCATAACGGAGAGCACGGAATGCAAAAGTGGAAGTACCCGCTTCTGGGCGGAGCGGTGGCCCTGGTCCTGATGTTCATCGTGGTGGCGAGCTGCCGGCACTCGGCGCCCGAGCCGCCCGCGCCCGCACCCGAGCTTCCCGTTGCGCTCGAACCCGTGCCGCAAGCCCCGGTCCCGCAAACCGTTGAAGAGGTCAAACCGGACAACATGTTGAGCGATGAACAATGGGCCTGGCTTCAGTCGAGAGGTTGGGAAGAGCGCGTGGGCGCCGCCCCGGCCGTGTGGGTATCCGTCGACGAGCAGGTCTTCCGCCTTATCAAGGACCGCGGCATCCTCTGGGAAGTTCCGTGCTCCACCGCCGCCAAGGGCACCGGTTCCGTTTCGGGTAGCATGCAGACGCCGCTCGGCTGGCACGTCGTGAAGCGCAAGACCGGCGCCAATGCGCCGTGGGGCCAGGTGTTCCGCGCCGGCCAGGCCACCAACGAAATCTGGAAGCCGGGTCAATCCACGAAAGAAGACCTCGTGCTCACGCGCATCCTGTTTCTCGACGGCCTGGAGCCCGGCCAGAATAAGGGCGGCAACGTCGACAGCTACGACCGCAAGATTTACATCCACGGCACCAACGGCGAAGCGCAGATCGGCGTGCCCAACTCTCACGGCTGCGTCCGCCTGCGCAACGACGACGCCATCGTCGCCTTCGACCGCATCCCCCAGGGAACCTTCGTGTTGATCACCACGCGGTAAACACAGTGAGCATTTTCGATTTTCGATTTTAGATTGAAGAACACGTGAGGGCAGGCCTACCCCCACCGGGTATCGCCTGCCCTTGTTACGTCCCCAAAATCGAAAATCGAAAATCCGAAATCGAGAATTCAGTAGTCGCTCTTGTCTCTAACGTCGAAGTAGTAGTTGTCTTTGCGGCCGAACCAGCCGATGCCCCAGCGATGGTTGCTGCCGCCGTAGACGTTCGTCTCGGGCGCCCACATCCATTTCTCGCTCGTCACATGGCCGTCGCACCAGAGCACGTTGGCCCGCCCGTTGTGCCGGAAATGGATCGACGGGTTGGCGATGCCCCAGTCCGGGTTGCCCGTGGGCGTTTCGGGCGTTGTGAAGTAGGGTCCGTCCACAAAGCCGTATTCGATAATGACACCCGACGACAGCGGGATGGCCGCGTCGGCGAACATGATGGTCTCGGCCGGCCGGCGCACGTTGGTGCTCCGGGTCGAGATTGTCGGCCCGGTCGCGTAGTCGTTGCTGTAGAACGTCGAGCCGAGGTAGTCCTTGTTGTAGCCGTAGCCGCCCGTGCCCGATTCGAAGGCGTTCGATACCTCGCCACGTTTCTTGAAGCCCATGAACTCCGGGCACTCCTTCACACGCGCATCGGGCATGTACTCCGCCAGCGGCCCCAGGTTCGGGTTGAAGTCGGTCGAGGGGTCCGGGGTTTCGCGAACGCCGTGCCAGCGGATTCGGCCACCTTGGCCCTCGTTGATGTCGGGCGCGGCGAGGCAGTAAAACCCCTTGCACTCCGATGCGTACATCGTGTTGGCCAGGAAGAGTTGCCGCAGGTTATTCACGCACTGCGTCGAGAGCGCCTGCGCCCGCGCGCGCGACAAGGCGGGCAGGAGAAGGGCCGCCAGAATGCCGATAATCGCCATCACCACCAGCAACTCGATGAGCGTGAAGCCCTTGCCGCGCCCGGAGTGCGCACCCTGTACTATTACTGCATTTTCCATGCTCGTTCGACACCTCTCCGAATCTGCGATCCACGACGGAACGCGCCCACGTCAAAGAGGAGGAAAGATGGCAGGAATAGACAAGGAAGGAATCTATCCTGCGCCAACTTTTCTCGCGAAGTTGTCACAGCCGGAGGTTTGCGGACAGGTCTTCTGGCTTCCGGATCGCCCTACTCGACGCGCCTTCCCATCCTGGTACGGACAGTGGCCAACGTGCGTCTTTCGTCCCCGGTTACAGCAGCGCGACTGCGGCGGATTTGCACCGCCTTCCCATCGTTCCGCAAACCGCACATAAATTTTCTCGGCACCACCGTGCGGCTAATGCAGTTAAGCGCAAGCAGCATAGGCGATGCCGGTACGCAGTATAAGCGAGTGCCGAGCGGGTGTCAATAGGGTTCCGGGAAAGAACGAGGAACGAGGAACGAGGAACGAAAGCGCATGAAGAGCGAGTTAATGCGCCATTCCTGCTATTTCTTTCCTCGTTCTTCGTTCCTCGTTCTTCGTTCTTCTATTCAGTTCCCCGCCGTGGGGGGGTCCAACCCCAAAATGCGGGTCTCCCCCGGGTACAGCGCCAGGTCGACGACGCGCGCGCGGGGCCAGCCGGACTCGGGGTCGAAGAGATCCCGCACGTCGAAGACCTGGCCGAAGTCAACGGGGCGGTCGCCGGCGTCGCCCGCGTGTACCGCCACCAGTTCCGGCGCGAAGTACGCCGCATCAAACGTGACGGGCGGCGTCTTGCGGAAGTAGATGTGCTCATCGAGCAGGGTCAGGATTTCACGCAGCACCGCGGGCGAGATCGAGGGATCGGCGAGATACACCGAACGCCATCCCTCGTCCACATAGGCCAGTGCGGCGCTCGGCTTGTGCGAATCGGCGTACCGGGCAAGGATGTTGGCCTTGTCATCGTCGATATAGAACAGCGGATCCCACTGGCGCGCGGTCCCGTACACGTCGTCTTTCGTCGCCCACTTCCCGACGAGTTCGTAGGTCGAGCTCGATTGTCCGCCTTTCTTGAGGGCCTTGACGCCCATGCGCACAGTTGCCGCGATGTTATCGGCCGACGCGCTGTCGGCGATGTAGCCGGGCGCGTAGCTCCAGATGACGGAGGCCTTGTCGCGCTGGAGGATCTCGTGCAGGCGCGCGCGCTGCTCGGTGGTCAAGCGAAACGCGTTCAGGAACCAGTACACCGGCGAGGGCGGAGCGGCATCGTTCAGCACATCTTGCAGGAGGCAGAACTGCACCGGCACCCCCGCCCGCAGGGCCGCGTTCTGGCATTGCTGCAAGAATTCGCCGATACGTCCCCCGGATCGCTCGTAGAAACGGCTCGTCTCGTCGACGACCACGGCAAGGGTAGTGTGTTCGTAGAGGCGGACCGGTGTTTCGGTCTTCTCTTGCGAGTAAAGGCCTTCGTAGGCCTCGCGCATGCGCGCGATGCGATCCCAGGTGTCGCGGTCCTTCAACCAGCCGGCGCCTTCCGGGTCGGCCCAACAGAGCGCAATCCCGCGGCACACGGCCGACGCGAAATTGCGCCGCTGCACGTTGAAGACGTCTTCGTTGGGCGCGGCCGTGGTGGCGGCGGCATCGGCGCTTTCCGTGGCGACGCCCGTGCGCGTGTCGTCGATGAGCAGCCACTGCTTGTCGTGGCCGAGAACCGTGTCGACCGGCCCCATGTAGCCGCCCGCGCCGCCCACCCCGCGATCGAAGGAGGACACCGGCCCCACGAACACGTCCACGGGAGCGTTGAGCAGCTTTGCGAGGCCGAGGTGACCTTTGGCGTTGTCCACGATGTCGAGCGTGTATCCATAAGGTGCGTACACGAGCGATTCCGCGCCCGCCTGATCCTTGACGTGCGTCGCGAATGCCGCAATCGCGTCGGCCACGGCTTCGGACGTGTACTGCAGGAAGTCGACATTATTCTGAAGCGTGGCGACGTCGAGAAAGATCTCTTCCGCGGCTCCTTTTGGCATCTCGGGAATCGCCGCGGTATCGAAAGTCGTTTCCTCGTCGGCCCAGGCCTTCTTGAGCGCTGCATCGTCGGCGTACCGCGTCCGCAACCAGCGCCGGTAGCCCGCGGCGTTGTCTTCGGAGGTGTCGTGGCCGCCGTTGTAGTGCCAACGCCCGTCTTTCAACGCGCCCACCATATATCCCAGTATGCGGGACGCGTCGTACTTTCCTTTGACCGCCTGAATGAGCCCCGTCAGGGCCGCCTTCGCATCGTTTCGCCAGACTTCGGACGCGGCGCACGCAAAGGGCTGCGCGCCGTCGGAGGTCGTGACAGTCGCCGTGGGATGCGCCTCCAGCCATGCCGCAGGCGGATTGAGATTGACCGACACCACCGCTTTGGCATCGGGATCCGCCGCGAACAAGGCATCAAGCCGCTCGAGGGCCGGGGCCGCGTCCTGCCCCGGCCACGGAAGCGGCACATTCACGATGTGCCGGTGCACGCCCGCGCCCGCCGCCAGCGTGGTTTCCTCGCGCACGACGTCGGCATTGCCGCCCGAAGGCGCGCCCGCATAGAAATACAACGGCGCGTTGAACGGCGGAGCCTTTTCCTCCGGCGCGGCCTCCTCAGGCTTCGCGTCCGCAGGTACGGCTGCCGTTGGCGCCGCGGGCTCGGTAGCCCAGAGCGCCCGCACATCGTCCCAGTGCTCGCCCAGCCACAGCCCCGCCATCGCCGAAACCACAACGACAATCACCGCCACAAATACGCGAAAGTACACCGTGCTGTCCCTTCAATGCTCCAGGCCGTCCTCTAGCCCCGGACCCATCCGCCGCCCCCATACCTCGTGCTCGTGCTCGTAATCGTAATCGTAATCGTAATCGATAACGTAATTGTAATCGACGTTCGTGGTTCGAAGTGCGACGTGCGACGTGCGACGTGCGACGTTGGGTACCGCAATTGCCTTTGGCCTTACGACCCCGGAGGGGTCGCGTGTGAATAGCCCCGGGTTTCGGCGCGATAAAGCCCGCGCCTTCACCCGGGGCTATTCACATTCAACCCCTACGGGGTTGGGGAACAAGACCACTGCCGATTACGAGTACGAGTACGATGACGAGTACGAACAAGAATCGATTACGAGCACGAGCACGAACGGGGGAAGGGACTACGCCGTGCGGGTGATCAGGCACTCCGCCAGGCGGCGGAGGGGTTCGGCGCGGTCGCCGAAGACTTCGAGCGCGGCGGCGGCGGCGGCGGCAAGCTCGCCGGCCTTATGGCGCGCGCCTTCGGCGCCGAGGTGGGTGGCAAAGGTGGTCTTGTCACGGTCGGCGGCGTCGCGCA
>JAVEWL010000105.1:0-11293 GCA_034004565.1 FCB group bacterium
GAGGTGGCCCTCAAGCGCCTGCGCCACATCGGCGACGTGAATTCCATCAAGAAGAGCCTCATCCTCGTGCATCAATACGAGAACGAGGGCGACGTCATCCTGCGCGCGGCCCTGGCACGGCTTTTCCAGGAAGAAGCGTCGCGGCCGGTTCTGGTGATCAAGTGGAAGGAGATTTTCGAGCGCCTCGAGCGCGCCACGGACCGGTGCGAGGAAGTGGCCAACATCATCGAAAAAATCGTGATCGAGGCTTCCTGATACTATGGAAACCCTGATCATTGTTGTCCTGACGGTAATCGTGGCACTGGCCTTTGACTTAATCAACGGGTTCCACGACTCCGCCAATTCCATTGCGACTGTTGTCTCAACGCGGGTGCTGAGTCCTCGCATAGCGGTGTATTGGGCCGCGTTCTTCAATTTCGTGGCCATGTTCATTTTTGCGCCGCGCGTGGCCAACACCATCGCCAAGATTATCGACATCAATTCCGCCGATACCGCCTTCGTGTACGTGGTGCTGGCGGGTCTGCTGGGTGCGATCGTCTGGGATTTAATCACGTGGTATTGGGGGCTCCCCACCAGTTCGTCCCACGCGCTCATCGGCGGGCTGGTCGGCGCCGGGGTCGCGCACTCGGGTTTCAATGTCGTCCATTGGGAGACGGTGATGATCACCGTGGGCTTTATCCCCATCGCGCCGTTGATGGGCATGGTGATTGGGTTCTTCTTCATGGTGGCCGTGTTCTGGATCTTCCGGCGGAAGTCCCCGTTGGCCGTGGATCGGTTTTTCCGCGTGGGGCAGTTGTTCTCGGCGGCGATGTATTCGCTGGGCCACGGCGGCAACGATGCTCAGAAGACCATGGGCACCATTGTGGTTGTGCTGGTGGCGGCGGGGTATTTCAAGCCCGACACGCAGCTCTCGCTGCTCGATTGGCATACGGCATGGATCATCCTGTCCTGCCAGACGGCCATGGCGCTGGGCACGGCCTTCGGCGGGTGGCGCATCGTGAAAACTATGGGCATGAAAATCACGAAGCTGAAGCCCGTGGGCGGCTTTTGCGCGGAGACAGCGGGCGCGGCGACGCTGTTCATCGCGACGCACATGGGCATCCCGGTGTCGACTACGCACACCATCACGGGCGCCATCGTCGGCGTGGGTTCCACCACGAAGTTTTCGACCATCAAGTGGGGGATTGCGCGCAGCATCGTTTGGGCGTGGATTATGACGATTCCGCTGTCGGCGCTGGTTGCGGCGGTTTGCTTCTGGCTGATTCAGGCGGCGCACCCGGGATTCTGAGGACGTTTTTCAGAGTAGGCTTGATGGAACCCCGAATTCCCATTCGGGGTTTTGCTTTTCAAAGACCCCGAATGGGAATTCGGGGTTACATTTGTTCTCTACCGGCGGCGGCGGTACCAGATCTCGTGGGCGATGTGGCGGTCGTTGAGAAGCGCGCGGAAGACTTTGTCGGGCCGACGGAAGATGAACCAGTCGCCGAACTCGTCGAATTTCCGCGCGGAAGTGGTGACACGGGCGCTCCAGAGGTTTTTGTAGCGGAGACCCTGCTTCCGGCCGTAGCGCTTGAGGCGGCGGCCGAAATCGGCGTCCTCGATGGCATAGAGATTTTCGTTGAAGCCGCCGACGGCGCGGAAGGCGTCGGGCGTGGTGTAGAACATAACCAGCGACATACGGGTCAGCAGGAACGCGGCGCACGCGGCCATCATGCTCACATTAATACCGAGCGACGAACGGTCGGTGCGCACGTTCATGACGCCGCCGCCCACGTAGCGGCCGGAATCCATCGCCTTCTTCACTTCCACCAGCATGTTGTCGGACATGAAGCTGTCGGCGTCGATGAAGCAGAGATAACGGCCCGTGGCGACGGCCGCGCCGCGGTTGCGGATGATCGACAGGCATTTCTCCTCGACCTGGATCACCTTGGCGGCGCGTTCGAGGGCGATGTCGCGGGTGCGGTCGTGGCTCATGTTGTCGACCACGACGATCTCGACGGGTTCGCCGAGGCGCTTTGCCGCGGCTTCGATCGCGTCGAGGCAGTGCGGCAGGAAACGCTCTTCGTCGAAGGCCGGTACGACTACGGAAAATGTGGGTTGTGTCATGATTTCCTCTGCGACGGCTGTCTCACAGTGAACATCCTCCCCGCGATCGCGATTCCTCGGGATGCCGTACATTCTACAGGCGACAGGGCTCGATGTAACTCCGAATTCCCATTCGGGGTCTTGGTTGGAGAGAAATGATACGAAGAATAGGCTAAGACCCCGAATGGGAATTCGGGGTTACATTTAAGGCCGATCCCAGACTTCCGCCTAGGGCTCGATGGGGCGGTTGCAGACGCCGTTCTGGCCGGGGTGGAAGATGTTCCCGGAGAAGCGAAAGCGCGCAATATCGAGCCGATCGTCCAGCATGACGGCGAGCTTGTAGAGCGGTGCGGCGTCGGGCGTTTCGCGCTCGGTGTCGTAGACGATGTTGCCGCTAATCACCACGTCGGTCAGGGGCGGGTTTTCCTCGAACGGTCCCCACTGGAGGCTGATGGCATGCGTGCCCGCGTCCTTCCAGTTGAAGTGTTCGAGGCCGCGCCCGAGATCGCTGAAAACGTTGTTGGCGATCAGCATGCCGGCGGTGGCGTTCATGGGAACGGCGGGTTTGTCCGCGGTGGCGGCGACGGGGCCGTGGGCGATCGTGCCGGGCTGGAGGCAAATACCCCAGAGGTCGATCCGCGAGAGGTTATTGTTGCTGATGATGACGTTGCGGGCGCCGTGCATGCTTTTCACGCCGATGAACGCGCCGTTGATCAGGTTGTCGCTGCAGAGGACGTGGTCGGCGTGGAGGTCGATGCCCTGGGCGGCGTTCTCGATGTAGTTGTCCGTGACGCGGATGAAATCGCTTTCTTCGGGCGAGGAGACCATGATGGCGGAGCCCTGGTTCCAGTTGTTCCCATAATCGCCCTTGGGAGCGAGGGGCCCCTTCTTGGTGGGGGCCTTGCCTTCGACCAATCGGCCGAGGTCGTGTTGGGCTTTCAGTTCGGGCGAGGGCAGCAGCGCATCTTCCACCACGCGGTTGTTCTCGAGGGCGAGATCGCGGCTGAACGTGGCCTTGATACCCATGCCGTCGATGACGCGAAACGCGTACCCGTACGGTTCGTTCGAGGTGCGATCGTCGACGGTGAGCCGACGGTAATTCCGGATGAGGCAATTGCGCACGCGGCAGTGCACGCAGCGTTCGAAGGCGATCGATGCGTTCAGGCTCTTGTTGTCGATGACGCGCAGGCCCTCGAGTTCGAGGCCGTCGCATTCCGTGGCATCGACGCCGGCGCGGTCGCTGCCCTCGAGGCTGTCCTCCCAACGGCCGCCTTCGCGGGGGGTGAACACGCGCGTCAGGGTAAGGTCGCGCAGGCGGACGCCCTTGGCGGCATGCACTTCGATTATGGCCTGGGCCTGATTCGTTTGCACGATAGTGCCGAAGCCGTAGAGGCCCGTGTTGTCTGTTGTGATGCGCAAGGCCTGGTCGATACGGTGCTCGCCGTCGGGCACGAGGATCATCTTTCCCGGATTGGCGTCGATGGCGGCCTGAATGGAGGGGTAGTCCAGCGCGGAGACAACGCCCTGCGCCGCCGCCGCAACACTGCTCAGAACCACCACCGCTGTCATCACTGTGAATGTTCGCATGCCTGCTTCTCCTTCCGGTTGAGTGAGCAAGGATAGCAGATTACGCGAAGGGAATCAGGGTCTGGGAACAGGGTCAAGGAACAGGGTCTAGGGTCCAGGGTTTAGGGTCTGGGGAATGTCATTGTCTTCTAGACCCTAGACCCTGGACCCTGGACCCTATCCTCAGTGCGACAGGCTGCGGATCTCGGCCAGCAACCGCTGGGCGCGCTTGGTCAGGCTCTCGCATTGCGGCAGGACGGCGTCCGCTCGGCCCTGGCGCAACTCGATGCGCAAATGCGCGATTTCGCGGGCAAGCGGCACGACTTTGAGGCCGAATTCGCGGGCTTCGTCGTGAAGGCCTCGGGCCAGGAGGCGGCACAGGGCGCCGTCGCACGCGCACACGATGGCGCTGGCTTCGGTGATGCCGGTTCGCGCCGGCGTAATGGTGGGATGCTCGTAGAGCAGGTCGACCATCATGTCCTGGGCACGGTCGAGGTCGTTCAATTCCTGAAACGGGCCGCCCGTGCCGGCACAGGAGAGCAACTCTTCGATTTCGGCGAGGGGCAGATCGTAGACGCGCGCCAGCTTGAGCTCGATTTCGAGCTGACGGCGGTCTTCTTCGGCGAGGCGCTTGGCGAGCACTTCGCCGTAATGGGCACACACGTCCGGGGCCGCCACGAGAACCACGCGCGCCTGGCCCGGAAACATTTCGAGGTGCCGCTCGAGGTTCATGGGCTCCCAGACGCGGTTCTGACAGAAGTCGAACACGTCGTAGATCTCGAGGCCGTGCATGATCTCGCGCGGAATCTTGATGTTGACGGAGGCCATGCCGCGAACGTTGTTGCTGACGACGAAGTAGAGGTTGTAGTTGGGTCCGCGCAGGCGAAACGAACTGGTGGCGGTGAGGCCTTCGGGCAGATGCAGGTTTTCGCTGCTGGGCGCGCTGGTGGCGTACCACTGCTCGGGCATGCGCGCCGGTTCGGCCTGCAGCAGCAGCGGCGCGAGCGCGTGAAACCGCTCCATGCGCTCGCCCAGTTCGGCCCAGAGGTCGCTGAAGGTCAGAAAAGGTCCCGTCAGCGAACGTTGGCAACTGCCGTGTATCCACATGGGGTCGTTGTGGTACGCGAAGACGGACCAGCCGCGCGCGCCGTTGGCAAACGTCAGGTTCACCATGAGGCGCATTTCGGCGCAACTGCTCCACTCGGGCGTGCCGGTGGCGTAGACGAAGGCCGGGGCGACCATCCAGAACTGCTGGCCTCGGGCCAACGCGGCGTGGCTGTGCACCATTTCGGCAAACTCCCACGGGGCGTGGGAGGTGTAGTGATCGATGCCGGACGCCGCGAAGAACGGGGCGTAGAGCGGATAGGCGCTCGGGTGGCGGGTAATGACCACGAGCGGATGGTTGGGATCCATCTCCTCGACAATGCGCCCGAGGCGAAGCAGGTTGGGGAATTCGTGCTCGGGCGGCTCGTCGTAGAGGCTCCAGGCCAGGATGGCCTCGGATTCGGCGTAGGGCTTGATGCGTTCCTCGACGAATTGCCGCTGCTGCTCGAGGGTTTCGTAGCGGCCCAGGTCGAATACCGGAACCAGCCGCAAGGCGTGCGACGCGGCCAGGGCCACGAGTTCGCGCCATTCCACGGGCGATAAGCCGGACACGTCTTCGAGGATGATGGTGTTGTGCCGGTGCGTTGCGACGTCTTCGAAGGCGAAGTTCCAGTACTCTTCGATGGAGATGCCCAGCATCTCGGCCAGGCGCCGCGCGGACAAGGCGTTCATGTACACGCCCAGCGGCATGAACTCGTCCAGCAGGGGGTAGTGCTTTGGCTTGGCTTCCTCGAGGAGGTGCCGCTCGTTGTTGGCGGTCGCTTCGGCCTCCGTGGGCGTCATGGCGCGGAAGCGAATGGATTGTATCTCGACGGTTTCGGTCGAGCGCGAGGCGGAATAGAGCCGGAACACCAGCGAGTCGACCTGGTTGGGAAATCCAAAGTGCGGGATGCGCCGGATGATGGTCCGCCAGCGCCGCGTTGCCGGAAGATAGTCGAGGTACAGGCCGCCCGGATAGCGCCACACCCAGGCCGGGCGCGCGTTTTCGCTTGTGCAGCGATAGGTGATCTCCACAATGGGATAGCGGTTCAGGTCGATGGGAAAACGCGGATCGTTCCAGCCCAGGGTACCCAGGGGCACCCAGAAACTCGGATCGTCCGAGGAGAGGCTGTCGATGCGGCGCACGTCGTCGAAGCGGCCCAGCAGGCGGACGCCGTCCGGCGTGCGGGTGCGTTGCGCGGGGATGTCGCGCCATTCGAGGTCGGACGCCACGTCGGACGTGGTCCACGCGGCGATGTCGTCGGACGTGAAGACGATGCTCTCCGCCTGCTCGCGCTCGGCTTCGTTCGGTTCGCGTAGCAGCGTCTTCAGATACCCTGAGTATTCCTCGTTCATTTCCCTGCCGCCTTTGTTTCCAACCCTTGTGCCTCGGGGGCGATCCGCGTTTGTTTCCTGCGGCGTTCGCCAAGCAGTTCGTCCACAATGACGCCCACCAGGATGGCCCCGCCGATCACAATATACTCTACTTGGCTGGGGATGTGCAGGATATTGACCAAGTTGCGCAAGAGCACGATGAGGGTCGCGCCGATGAGCACACCCGCCACGCTGCCCGAACCGCCCCGCAGGCTGCACCCGCCCAGCACGGCGCCGGCGATGGCGTAGAGCTCGTAGAAGTTGCCGAAGGTGGACGGGGTCACCGAACCCACCTTAAAGGTCAGGAGGATGGCCCCGATACCCGTCATGAGACTGCAGATGACGTAGGCCGCGAGCTTGAGGGTGTGCACACGGATGCCGCTGAAGCGCGCGCCCTCCTCGTTGGCGCCCAGCGCGAACAGGTGACGGCCCGGCCCCGTGAAGTGCAGGAAGGCGCCCAAAATTGCGCCCAGCAGCAACAGGATGATGAAGGGGGCCGGAATGAAGGTGCCCGGCACGTAGCCGGAGCCGAACCACGTGAGCGCCGCCGGCACGTTGCCTTCCAGCCCGCGCGACCCGTCGCCCGAAATGAGGCGCGCAACACCGCGGTAGAGGAACAATCCGCACAAGGTCACGATGAAAGGCTGCAAGCGGAATTTCGTAATGAGCACGCCGTGGAAGAGGCCGATCAGAATCGAGAGTCCGAGGCAGACGGGCAGGGCCGCCGCAGGCGACCAGCCGCTCTGGCCCAGAAGATCCGCCGTCAACAGACCTACAAGACCCACGACGCTGCCCACGGAAAGATCTATGCCGCCCGTGACAATGACAAAGGCCTGGCCGAGGCTGAGGATGCCGAACAGGCCGACCCAGGTCAGCAGGTTGCCGATGTTGTTCGTGGTCAGAAAATTGCTCTGGCCCGTGCGGGACAATTCCCAGACATAGGTTGCCACGACAAGGACCAATACCAGCCCGATCAGTCCGAGGACTTTTCTCACGAGGCCTGCCTCAGCTTGCTCAACTCCGCCTCGAAATCGGCCACATTGTCCTTGGTAATGGTGCGAACCGGAACGAAGACTTGCTTGCTCTCGGGAACGCCGGACGTGTCGCCCTTCTGGAGCTGCGAGAGGAGTTTCACGGATTCGTAACCGAACTTGTAGGGCTGCTGGACGATCGTGCCGGCGATCTGGCCTTCCTTGACGCCCTGAAGCGTCGCGGACTCTTCGTCGAAGCAGATGATCTGCACCTGGCCGAGTTTGCCGGAGTCGCGGACGCCGGTCAAGATGGCGGGGCCGTTGTAGCTCCAGAGGCCCACGAGACCCGCGAGGTCCGGATAGCTCGATATGGCGTCCTGCACGTTCGCGACGGCCTTCACGCGGTCCGTTTCGTCGGTGCGCGTGTCGACCACCTCGATGCCGGAGCCTTTCAATTCGTCCTCGATGCCCTGCTTGCGGTCGCGCGCGTTCTGCGCGTCGAGCGTGCCCACGAAGAGCATAATCTTGCCGCCCTTGGGCAGCGCCTGCTTGATGAGCTTGCCCGCTTCTACGCCCGCCGCGTGGTTGTCGGTGCCGACGTAGCACGCGCGGTTGCTGTCGGGCGCGTCGGAGTCCTGGGTGACGAGGTTCACCTTCGCGGCGGCCGCGTTGAGCATCTCGGTCTGATTCTTCGGATCGAGCGGGCTGATGGCGATGCCCGATACGCCCGTCGAGATGAGGTCTTCGACGATCTGCTGCTGTTCCTGGACCGTGCCCTGGGCCGGGATCTTGTATTCGACGTCGCAGTTGAACTCTTTCGCGGCCTCGAGTGCGCCGGCGTGCGCAAAGGTCCAGAAGTCGGAGGCGCTGTTGGTCACGAGGGCCACGCGGGTCTTGCCGCCGCCGGCCTCCGGCGTACCCGTCGGCGCGTTTTCCGGTGCCGGAGCACAACTCGCCAAAGCCATTACCAGCAACAGTCCTGCCGCGAGCGTTCTCATCGAATACTCCTCCCATATTGTGTTCGACGCGCCGTCGAGTGTACACGCGGCTTCCGGGTTGATGCAAAAGACGACGGGCGGGCGGAAACCCATGGGTCTTATAGGTCTTATGGGTCCTATGGGCCTTATGGGCCTTATGAAAATCTCATCCGGCCCATAAGACCATAGGACCCATAAGACCCATTCTTCAAGGCCCAAAGCTCTTGACATAAAAAGCGCTTTGTGATACAAAGCTTATGGAAGCTAATGCGCCTGGGGGAAGGGCGGGTTCCGAAAGCGAAAGGAGACGGTCATGCACCCTGCTTTGCGCGGCGCCAGAGGGATTACGTTCAACTGCTTTTGCGATGCGCTCCTGCTGCTTCTTGCCGCCGTGTCGTTGGCGGGATGCAACGCTTCGGCACAGGAAGAGCCGGGCGGAGCCTCGGCGCCGGGAATCGTGGGGTTGGTGACGGACGACGCGGGAGCGCCGGTGCCGGGCGCGGAAGTGGTGGCGAGTCTATGGGTGAGGGAGTTTCCGATTCTGCTTCCGCGCGAGGCACGCGTGACGCTGCGCACCGAGACCGACGCGCAGGGCTGGTACAGCTTCGAGAGCGCCGGGCGCGGCATCTATATGGTCGTTGCCCGCGGGAGCGATGGCGCGATGGGGATAGCGGCGGGTCCGGGTGGGGCCTGGCTCCAGGATGATACCAGCCGCGTGCGAGTCGACCTGACGCTGGAAAGTGCGAAGCTGACGGGCGGCGTGGTCGTGGACGCGACGGGAAAACCGGTGGCCGGGGCCACGGTTATTGCGCGGGAAGGGCACGGCGACGCTTGGGCCGCCGAATTGCAGGAGAGCTTTGAGGAAATGGTGCCGGTGACCACGGACGCGGCCGGGCGTTTCGCGCACGGATTTCTTTCGCGTGAGGTCGAAGTCCGTGCAACGGGCTTTGCCCCTACCGTGTTCGCGTTGAACGTGGGCCGCGACGACAACGTGCTGACGCTCACGGCAGGTGCTACGATCCAAGGCGTCGTGACGGATGCGTCCGGCGTTCCGGCTACCGGGGCGGCGGTTACGGCAAGACCAGAGGTGGGTAAGGCCGCAACGGCAATCAGCGACCATGGTGGAGCGTTCTTCCTGGAGAATCTCGCGCCCGGCCTGGAGTACGAGTTGGCGGCGGAGTCGGGCGCGCGGAAAACATGCGACCCGGTGCGCTTGACGCTCTCAGACGGCGAGTCGCGCGACGGTGTTACTCTGTCGCTGTGTGAAGGCGCGGTTATCGCGGGACGGGTATATGCCTCGGATACGGGACGCCCCTTCGCGGATTGCCACGTGCGCCTGGAGACCAAGGAAAGCCGCATGGCAGCGCTTGAAGTCGCTACCGATGGTGACGGCCAGTACTCGTTTGAGCCGCTTGCTCCGGCCGAATACAAGGTTACGTGCATCTGGCCGTCGTCGGCATTGGTGGAGCTCTCGATGCACGACTCCAGCCGGCAGGGCATGAAGTCGCAACAGGTTCGGGCCGAATCGGGCCGGACTTCGGTGGCCGATTTCGCGTTCGAGCAAGGAACGTTTGTGGCCGGCCGGGTGACCGCCGCCGACGGCAAGCCCGTGGCGGGAGCGCGCATCGAGGCGGGCAGCCGCCCGGGGTACATCGAGGGCGGCGAAACCGTAGGTGAAGGCAGGACCGTTTCGGGACGGAATGGGCGCTACACGGTATGGGGCCTGCTGCCGAATGAGGCCGGCACGTTGAAAGTCACCGCAGCGGGATACTCGCCGCGGAGTCTGAAGTTTGAAGCGCCCGGGAAAGGGCTGGGTGCTTTTGATGTGGTGCTCTCTGCCGGGAGCTCGATTTCGGGGATCGTCGTTGACCGCAGTGGCGCGCCGCTGGCCTATGCGGAGTTGGAGGCCAAACCGGGTGCAGTCCCGGATCCTTCGCAGGAAGTCCAGGCCGTTCTTCAGCCCGTATCCACCGTCACCGACGCGGACGGCCGCTTCGCCTTCGACGAGCTACCTGCGGCGCAATACGAATTCTCGACTGTGTCGCGCAATCCCTCCCAAACGCTCACACGCGCGGCGGAGAATCCGCCCGTGAAGGTTGACGCGGGGCAACGCATCAAGGATTTGGAATTGGTCGTGCCGTCGCCGATGGACGATGCCTTTCGGGGCGTGGTCCGGGACAACGAGGGCAAGCCGTTGGCGGGCGTCTACGTCCAGGTGCCGCAAAGCAACGGTATGCTGTATCCCTTCGCCATGGTGCGCACGAATGAAGCGGGCGAGTATGCGCTCGGCGGGCTCGGCGAAGACTTGCGCGATTTCGAGTTCGAGTTGGAGGGCTATGCGCGCGCGAGGTTGACGGGGCTCGAGCCTAACAGCAACACCGACGTGGTGCTGGAGAAGTACGGCAGCATTCGCGGCACGGTGCTCGATGCGGCCACGCAGGAGCCCGTTAAAGGGGCCAACGTGAAGGTCGAGCGTGTGCGCACCCGGTACGGCGAGGAAGGCGGCAGTGGCGAAGCCGTAGATTTGGGCGCGAATCCTCCCATCGGCGCGTTCGCTTTCAGCAAGGTCATGCCGGGCGAGGTCACGCTGAAGGTTTCGGCGCCGGGCTATGTCGAACATGAAGCGCCGGCCATCGCGCTGCCCGGCGGCGGCGAAGTGAACGACGTGAAGATTTCGCTGGAGCCCGCGGCCGTCCTCGAGGGCGTGATTACGCGCGAAGCAAAGCAACTGCGCGATTTCGAGCAATGGATAACGGTCTATACGACGGATGCGGAAAAGAAGACAGTTGCCGGTGGAGGCTATAACGTGAACGAAGGTAATTTCCGCTTCGACACCCTGCCTGCAGGGGAATACCTCGTCGAAGCCAATGTGCGCGGTCCCGGCGGCGAATGGCACCCAAGCCAGACTGTGAAAGCGGAGGCCGGAAAAACGACCACCTTCAACTTCGAGATTCCCTGATCCCTTCTCCTCCATTTCCTCGGTGGCACCCCCAAGCCGGCAAAACGGCCTGGGGGTGTTGCATTTTTTGGATGGACGAGATGGACCTGATGGGCTCGATGGACGAATGCCTCCTCACCTTTGCAAAACCCTCTCCCCAGGGAGAGGGAACAAGACTCCAGCAGGTCGTGGCGATAGGATGTTCACCCGATCAGGCGAGCGCTCCCACGGCGGGCTCCCTCTCCCACTGGGAGAGGGGCGGGGTGAGGGCTCACGCGTTATTGCTGTCTCTGCTGTCC
>JAVEWL010000903.1:0-2515 GCA_034004565.1 FCB group bacterium
GATTCCGCTTCACCCGTCAGGGTGGGCGAAGGGAACCATGCGCTTCAGCCCCTGGGCAAGGTGCGGCGACAACTCCCCGATTTCTCCTCCTCCCGCGAGGCGACCGCAGCGATGGATCGCGCGCGGGCGAACCCCCACGGCCCCGGCGTCCCGCCCCCGCAACCGACGAATGCGCGGTTGACTTCCGCGTTCGTCGGTTCCAATAATGTCATGTCGCGCGTCCAACCAATTAGGGATGCTGTCTGTCTGCCAGCCGCTGTTCGGCTGCGCCGAACCGGCGGCCCCACGTGTCGTAATCGCCGGGAGTAGCACAATGCGACAGAAACTGACGCTGGTACTCGCCGCGCTCCTCATCCTGGCCGCGACCGCCCATGGGACGCCGTACTGGATTGCATGGGAGGGCGACGATATCCCGGAGAACGAAGGCTGGCTGTGGGTGTGGGGCTTTGAGAACGGACCCCAGCAGGGCGGCGCGGCGCGCACGCTCGCGACTGGCATCATGACGCTCGATGGCCTGGGCAGCGACCAGATCTGGGACGGCTATGAGCTCCTGGGTGACCCCAGCCCGGACCCGGGTGAGACGTTCCGCACCGAACGGCGTGTGTTGATCGATGCGACGGGTGACCCGTTCGATGTGAGTGCCAGTGCACGCTATGCGCCCCCCGGCGATGCGCCACTGGATTTCTCCGCCAGCGGATTGCGGCTTAATAGCGACGAAGTCCTCATCGACCTCGAGCCCGGCGTGTTTCACGACTGCATCCTTACCTCTCCCGACATGCGCTCCGACATCCCACTAATCCATGGCTCGATCCAGTACCCGAGCTTCTTTGAACCCGAGTAGCACTTCACCCCGTTTACCGGCTTCTCTGAGAACGTGCCGCTTGGCCCCTCGCCGCCGGGAGCGCACGCTGCACCTCCTGACAGGTCGGCCTTTCGACCGCTCGCACGCAGCCCGCGGCACACTGCCCCCTCCCGCAACCTGATCCGAGCCCCCCGCAACCCGATCCGAGCCGCGACCGTGAGGGAGCGGGGTCGCCGCTCACCCTTGCGGACCCGTCGAGCGAAATACGCGCCGCATGATCCAGAGCCCTTCTTCAACATCGAGGCTCTCCCGCACGGCGAGAAAGCTGTCGATGACCAGATTGAATTGCAGCTCCCAGTTCGACGCGCTCTGTTCCAGCGCGTCGGCCAGCGCCAGCACGGCGAACGCCCACGTGACCGTGGCCTCGTCGTTCCACCGGTGCTGCTGCAATTGACGCGCCCCAGCAAAGTACGCCAGCATCTCGGAAAACGTGAATACTGGTTCCCACCAATCACCTGAGTAGCTCCCCTCCAGCAGCGCCAGCAAATCGCTCCGGGACAGACTTGCGGCGTCGAGTCCCCCATGATGATGCACAGACTTGACCAGCCAGTCAGGCCGCAGTTTCTCTTCCAGCAGCCGTAGCGACAGTGCATCAAGAAATGCGCGGTCCTCTGGCGTCACGTCCTCAGCACCTCCGCCGGTTCCCGGTTCACCCAATGGCCCAGCGCCGGATCATACCACCACCGGTCGAGTTTAGCGGCTACTTGGCCGGCCACGACGAACCTGTCACGAGCGCATACCATCGCAGCGCCAGGTCCTCGTTGATCGCTGTCTGATACGACGCCATCGCAGTCTCGCTGGAGATGAGCAGCGGAAGTTCGTGAGTGACGAGATTCACGACGCGCCCATCCAGCACGCCATAGGAGGTGGGATCCGGAGGGATCGTCAGGACCATGGCCCTGAGACGTTGCTCGGAAACCACTCCACGGGCACCTATTCGCACACCGCCTTGGCCGTCGGAGCAGAACGCGCCCGCCGCCACCAGATCCTCCAGCATCGCGGGACGGGTGCCGGTGTCCTGCATGTAGTCCAGCACCGCCGATCCGACGTGCCGCAGGTCTGCTGCCATCTCGTAACGGGAATAAAACGCCCGCCGCGCGTAGACCACCCATGCGCCGCAGATCACAATCAGCGACACGATCGCGAGCCCGGCAGTTCTTCTCTTCACGGATATCGGCGCTCCAGCGCATCCGGCGTGCGGCTGCCATCCACAAGATTCACACGCTACGATCTTCAGCCACTCTCCTGTCCACCCTTCGCACCCGTGGTCCCCCGATCGAGTGAAGCGCCGCATTCTGGGCAGCGACCCGAGATGTTCCCTGTCAGATCATATCCGCAACAGGGGCAGGGTACGGGACCTCGGGGCATGCTTGCGCTCGCACTTCGATGCCACGCATAGGCTCCAGTGAAGACGGACGCCGCGAAAATGAGCCATAGCGGCACGGTGACGCGAACCCCCGGACCAAAGAGCGAACGAGTTGCCTCGGGCCATGACCACCGCAGCATGGGTGGATTGCAGGTATACACTTCAATTCCAAGCCATTCCTCAAATTTGAAATTGGGCTTCATTCTTCATTCTGCATTCCCCTCGCCACTCGCTATTCGCTACCTGCTACTCGCCACTCATCTTCCCCTCCCCTTCACTCGCTCCCC
>JAVEWL010000904.1:0-2513 GCA_034004565.1 FCB group bacterium
CCGTTGCAGCCCCGCGACCGTTTCTAAAATTGGAGGGAATACAAGTCGTGATTACAGCATTGATTGGCGCTATGGTGATGGCGGCGGCGGAGTTGCCTGTGGGGTCGGCCCCGGCGCCGGTGGCGGCGCCGCATTTTCCGGATGCGGCGCATGCGTTCGTGTGGCGGAACTGGTCGCTGGTGCCGGTCGAGCGGATGGCGAAGGTCATCGGGGCCGAGCCTGCGGATGTGCTGCGCATGGGGAAGGCGATGGGGTTGAGCGGGCCTCCCGAGGTTACGACTGACCAGCAGCGGCGCTCGTACATCACGGTGATACGGCGGAACTGGCACCTGTTGCCGTACGAGCAGATGCTCGAATTGCTGGGGTGGACGGCGGATGAGTTGGAGTTCACGTTGCGCGAGGACGATTTCCTCTACATCAAGCTGGGGAGCCTGAAGCCGAAATGCGAGCCGGTGAAGTACGCCGCGCCGGACGAGGCGACGCTTACGCGGGAAGAGGCGATTGCGGCGGCGGTGCGCGAGGCGTTTCCGAGCGGCGTAGGGACGACGGGGGAGCCGCTGTTTGATTTCGTGCGCGACCTTTCGACGCCGCCGGCCGAGAGCGGAGTCGCGGTGGACAGCGCTTTTTCGCCGCGGTATTGCTATTCGTATTTTGCGTTGTACGGGGACCCGTTGCTGGACACGGAGACGGACCCGTATCCCGATGGATACCTGGCGCGGATGGCTGCGGCGGGCGTGGACGGCGTCTGGCTGCAGGCGGTGTTGTATAAGCTCGCGCCGTTCCCGTGGGAGCCGGAACGGAGCGCGCGGTATGAGGAACGGCTGGCAAGTCTGAACAAGCTAGTGGCGCGTGCAAAGAAACACGGGATCGGCGTGTACCTCTACCTGAACGAACCGAGAGCCATGCCTGTGGCGTTTTACGAAGCGCATCCGGAGATGAAAGGCGTCGCGGAAGGAGAGTACGTGGCGCTGTGCACGAGCAATCCGGATGTGCGCGACTACATCAGGAACTCGATTGCATCGATCTGCAAGGCGGTGCCGGATCTGGCGGGATTCTTCAGCATCAGCGCATCGGAGAACCTGACCAACTGCTGGTCGCACCACACGGGTGAGCAATGTCCGCGCTGTTCGAAGCGCGCGCCCGCGGAAGTCGTTTCGGAGGTTATTGCAACCTATCGCGAGGGCGTGCGGATGGCCGGGACGGATACGAAGGTAATCGCCTGGGACTGGGGTTGGAAGGACGACTGGGCTAAGCCGCTTATTGATGCGCTGCCGCAGGACGTGTGGCTGATGAGCGTGAGCGAATGGGACCTGCCGCTGGAGCGCGGCGGGGTGAAGACGGCCGTGGGCGAATATTCGATTTCGAATATCGGGCCGGGGCCGCGTGCGCAGCGGCATTGGGGCTATGCGCGCGAACACGGTATGAAGACGCTGGCGAAGATTCAGGCCGGCAATACGTGGGAGCTATCGACGGTGCCGTACATTCCCGCCGTGGAGAATGTGGCGAAGCACGCGGCGAACCTGCGGGGCGCGAAGGTCGACGGGCTGATGCTGGGCTGGACCCTGGGCGGGTACCCGTCGCCGAACCTGGAGGTGGTTGCGGAACTGGGCCGAGGCGATACGCCGCCCACGACGGACGAGGCGATGGCGCGCGTGGCGACGCGGCGGTACGGGGCTGAACTGGCTCCGGCGGTGGTGCGGGCGTGGAAGGAAATGAGCGCGGCGTTTTGCGAGTACCCGTATCACGGAGCGGTGATGTACAACGCGCCGCAACAGATGGGGCCCGCGAACCTGCTCTGGGAAAAGCCGACCGGGTACGCGGCGACGATGGTCGGGTTCCCGTACGACGATCTCAAGGGCTGGCGCGCGATGTATCCCCCGGAGGTGTTGGCGGGCCAGTTCGAGAAGATGGCGGTAGGGTTTGACGAGGCCCTGGCGCGCCTGAAAGAGAAAGTGAAGGAAGCGGAGCCGCGGCTCACCCCGGAATTGCGCGAGGCCATCACCGGCGAAATCGGCGTGGGGGAGACGGCGGCGATTCAGTTCCGCAGCGTGGTCAATCAGTGCCGCTTCGTGATGGACCGGGACGCGTTGACGGCGGCCACAACGGCGGAGGAGGCGAAACCGATCGTTGAGCGATTGGAGGCGCTGCTGCGAAGCGAACTGGCATTGGCGACGCGCCTGTACGCGATTCAGTCGGGAGATTCGCGGATTGGGTTTGAAGCCTCGAACCATTATTTCTTTGTGCCTGTGGATCTGGGGGAAAAGGTGCTGAACTGCCGTGACCTGCTCGATCGCTGGCTGCCTGCGGAACGGACGAGAGTGGGGTTGTGATGCGTTGATTCCAGGTCTCCGGCGGTCCTGCGATTCAAGGAATGCCACCTCCAAACTTGTTTGGGGGTGCTTAAGGGGCAGTGCGAAAAGCTTCCCCCCCTACCCCCCCGCAGGCGGGGGGGAAGCGCTTGGGCGGGGCGGTTCAAGAATAAGGCAGCGTCAACCCCTTCAGAGCGGTCCCCC
>JAVEWL010000106.1:0-11248 GCA_034004565.1 FCB group bacterium
GGCTGCCGGGGCAATACAGAAGCCTAAGAATGGCAGCCGAGGGCGGCTGCCCCACACGTCATGTGCCAAGCCCGCGAAGTGCAACTTCGAAGACAGTTGCGTTCCCAAGTTCAACTTGGGAACGAGCAAGGCGCGGCAGGGCATCTCGTCCTTAAAGTCCATCCAGTCCATACGGTCCATCCGCTCCCCGCCCAACCTTGAAGCCCAATCCCAATTCCTGCAAAATACCCCAACTTATCGCAGGGCACTGATTCCGGCACCACTGCAAACGAGGAGACCCAGACTTGCTACGTTTTCTTTCGGCCGGCGAATCCCACGGGCGCGGCGTGTTTTGTTTCATCGACGGTTTCCCCTCCGGCCTCGAAATCCAGGCCGAAGACATCAATTTCTGGCTCGCCGAGCGCCAGAAAGGCTACGGCCGCGGCGGACGCATGCGCATCGAGAAGGACGAAATCGACATCCTCTCCGGCATCCGCGCAGGCCGCACCGTCGGCAGCCCCATCCTCATGGGCGTCTGGAACCGCGACTTCGAAAACTGGCGTGAAGCCATGGATCCCTGGGCTCCGTCCACCGGCAAGCGCGCCGAGAAGTTCGTACGCCCGCGTCCCGGCCACGCCGACCTCGTCGGCGCCTTGAAATACGACCAGGACGACTGCCGCAACATCCTCGAACGCGCCAGCGCCCGCGAAACCGCCGCGCGCGTCGCCGCCGGCGCCCTCTGCCGCAAGCTTCTCGCCGAATTCGGCGTCCAGCTCGCCGCGCACGTCGTTCAGATCGGCACAGTCGCCGCCGACGTCGAGAGCATCCCCAACGACGAAATCCACGCCCGCTCCATGGGCTCCGACGTCCGTTGCGGCGACCCCAAGGCCGCCGAAGCCATGATCGAAGAAATCCGCAAAGCCAAGCAGGACAAGGACACCCTCGGCGGCATCGTCGAAGCGAGAGCGTGGGGGATGCCCCCCGGCCTCGGCAGCCACATCCAGTGGGACCTCAAGCTCGACGGCCGCATCGCCCAGGCCATGATGAGCATCCAGGCCGTCAAAGGCGTCGAAGTCGGTCTCGGCTTCCGTGGCGCCGAACGCCGCGGCAGCGCATTCCACGACGAGATCGTCTACACCGATGACGCAGGCACACAAGGCCACTACCGTCGCACCCGCAACAACGCCGGCGGGACCGAAGGCGGCATGACCAGCGGCGAACCCATCGTTGTCCGCGTCATGAAAAAACCCATCGCCACCCTCATGAAACCCCTGCGCACGATCGACATGACCACCCACGAGCCTGCCGACGCCATCACCGAACGCAGCGACACCTGCGCCGTGCCCGCGTTGGCCGTCATCGTCGAATCCGCCCTCGCCATTGTCCTCGCCGAAGCCTTCATCGAACGGTTCGGCGGCGACAACGTCCTCGAAATGAAGCGCAATTTCGAAACCTACGCGAAAGCCATCGCCGAACGATGAGCGAAACCACCCATCCCGACATCGTCCGCATCGTTCTGCCCACGCCGTTTCCCGTGGGCGGCGTCAACGCGTTCCTCATCAAGGGCGACCCGCTGACCCTCGTCGACTGCGGCACCAACACCGAGGAAGGCTACGCCAAACTCGTGGCCAAGCTCGCCGAGCACGGCTTCACGCTCCAGGACATCGAAGTCATCCTCATCACCCACGGCCACCTCGACCACATGGGCCTCCTTGGCCGCATCCTCGATGAAACAAACGCCCAGGCCTACGCGCACCGCGTCGCCGTCGAGCGTTCGAGCCGGTACGACGAGTCTCACGACGAAAACGTCGAGTTTTACATCGAAACCATGCGCGAATGCGGCGTCCCCGAGGAGACCGTCAAGACCTTCAACACCTTTCAACGCGCCCACGCCCCTTACGGCGCCGTCGCCCACATCCAGAACGCCGTCGAAGAAGGCGACACCGTCGGCCCATACCAGGTGATCCATGTCCCGGGCCATTCCCCTTCGGATGTATTATTCTTTGACCCCAAGCGCCAACTCGCCTTCACCGGCGACCACGTCCTCAAGGGCATCACGCCGAACCCAATCCTGCGCCGCCCCACACCCGGGCAGCCTCGTCCGAAGACCTTAATTGAGTACGTCGAGTCGCTGCGCCGTACCCACACCCTGGACCTCGCCGTCTGCTACCCCGGCCACGGCTCGCCCATCACCGATCACCGCGCCATCATCGACGTCCTCTTCGAGCGCGTCGAAGACCGTACGGCGCGCATTCTCGACTTTCTCGAAGCCGGCCCCATGACGCCCCACGACGTCACCATGGCCCTCTTCCCCAAAATCGACACCAAGCAATACATGCTCGGCCTCTCCGTCGCGATAGGCCACCTCGAGCTTCTTGAACAGCGCGACGTCGTCCAAAGCACCGCCCAGGCCGGCGTCACCTACTACAACCGCCTCGTTTAGCCCGCCTTTTCCCGGTCCACTTCGTCCACCCAGTCCACGCCAATGCTGTTGTAGTTCCGCCCATCCTCTGGTATGATTTGGAACAGAGGGGTTTGCCGCCCAGCGGCGTAGCCCCTCACCAGCCATAAAAGCTGCCTGCGCCGGCGGCAGCGGAACTCATCACGAGCAGCCACGGCCTCGACACCCCCATCACGCGATTCAGCGCCGTGTCTACCCGATCCATTCGTGGATCTTCCAAACGCAACACCCCCATGCCGCATATACATCGCGCATACGAAAGAAATGAGGTGACACCATGTACATCGACTGGCAAGATATGCTAGGCAACGTCCTCGTGGCCTTAGGCATCCTGGTCATAGGAACTTTGATTGCCTGGGTGATATCCGCCCTCCTTGGCCGCGCCTTCACCAAGACCCGCTTCGACGACCGCCTCGCGGGCTGGCTCAAGGGCGACACGGGCAGCCCAACCGTCAACAGCGCCAAATGGATCTCCCGAATCGTCTTCTGGATCCTCATGCTGTTCGTGTTAATCGCCGTATTCCAGGCTCTCGACGCCCCGGCCGTCAGCGAACCCCTCGACCGCCTGCTCACCGTCGTCATGGAGTTCGTTCCCAAGCTCATCGGCGCCGCGCTTCTGCTCGTCGTGGCCTGGGTCGTGGCCACGCTCGTTCGCACCCTTGTAAAGCGAGGTCTTCACGCACTCAATGTCGACGAGCGCATCAATCGCCACATGTCCGACCCCGACTCCGCCGCCGTTTCCACCCGCCACGTGAGCCTGGCACAATCCCTGAGCGATGCCGCCTATTGGCTGGTGTTCCTCTTCTTCCTGCCCATCATCCTCGATGTGCTCGAGCTCCAGGGGCTTCTCCAGCCGGTGATGGACATGGTCCAGAAGATCCTGTCCTTCCTGCCCAACCTCCTCATGGCCGCCCTGATCCTGCTCGTCGGCTGGTTCGTGGCGCGCGTCGTGCGCAACATCGTTGCAGGCCTGCTCGCCGCCACCGGCATCAACCACTTCGCCGGGGAAGCGGGCCTCACGCCCGCGCGCATGCGCTACAGCATCTCCGACCTCCTGGCCTGGGTGGTTTATATTCTTATCCTGGTTCCCGTCGTCATCATGGCGCTCGAGGCGCTGCAGGTCGATACCATCACCACTCCCGCCATCGCCATGTTGAACGACGTCATGGTCGCCATCCCGCGCCTCTTCGCCGCGGCCATCCTGCTCCTCATCGCCTGGACCGTCGGCAAGCTCGTCGCCAACATCATCGCAACATTGCTCGACAGCCTCGGCTTTAACAAGATGCTCTCCAACCTCGGCCTCGTCCAGACCGCCCGCGCCCAGGCCGCCCAGAGCGCTTCGCCCGAAGTGCGCAGCCATCTGGTCAACCTGCGCCACAGCCCCTCCGACGTCGCCGGGTTTATCGTGCTCGTCGCGGTGATGCTCTTTGCCACCGTCGAGGCCCTGAACCTCCTCGGCTTCGAAGGCCTCGCGACCCTTGTCCTGGGCTTCCTCATGCTCCTGGGCAACGTCGTCCTGGGCCTCATCATCATCGCCCTCGGCGCCGCCCTCGCCCAGATTGCAGTCCAGGCCATCCGCTCCAGCGGAATGCGCGAGGCCGACTGGGTCGCCCGGATCGCCCGCGCGGCCATTCTCATCCTGGCCGTCGCCATGGGCCTCCAGCAGATGGGCATCGCCCCGGGCATCATCATGCTCGCCTTTGGACTCTTCATGGGCGCCATCGCCATCGCCGCCGCCATCGCATTCGGCATCGGCGGACGCGACGTAGCGAAGAAACAGGTGGAGAAATGGGCCGACCGCATGGAAGAGGCGCAACGCTCCGCGTCCACGGAGAGCAACATGCCTCCTCCTCCGCCGACCTTTGAAGGCAACCCGCCGCCCCCGCCACCATACGAAGGCTAAGACGCTGGCCTGTACCGCCTCCACACTGGTACGATATCCGCCGGGCGCAGCACGGCACGCCGCGCCCGGCGTTCTTTCTTTCCACACGCACGAGGATCTCCATGAGCAAATTCGGCCCAATTCGCCTTAACGAGCAATACCAGGAACGCATCTGGGGAGGCCAGAAGCTTCGCGGCCTCTACGGCAAGGCCATCCCCTCCGATAAGCCCATCGGCGAGGCCTGGATGGTCTCCGATCACCCCGGCAACGAAAGCGTCGTCACGGAAGGCCCACACGCCGGCCGAACCCTCCACGACCTTATCCGGGAAGACCCCGTGGCCCTGCTGGGAACGCGCGCCCAACCCACCCCGCACGGCCGCTTCCCCTTGCTGCTGAAAATCCTCGACGCCCGCGAGGTCCTCTCGGTCCAGGTCCATCCCGACGACGAAACCGCCCGGCGCCTCAACGAACCCGACGTCGGCAAGACCGAAATGTGGCACGTCCTCCAGCACGAGCCCGACGCCCAGCTCATCTGCGGCATCTACCACGACGTTACCCGCGAACGTTTCCTCGATGTAGCCGACAGCAGTGGGGTAGAGGACCTCATGATCCGTTTCGAGGTCGAAGACGGCACCTCCGTCTTCGTGCCCGCGGGAACCGTCCACGCCATCGGCGCCGGAATCGTCCTCGCCGAGATCCAGCAGAACAGCGACATCACGTACCGGCTCTACGACTTCGGCCGACTCGGACCCGACGGCCGGCCGCGCCAGCTCCACGTCCAGAAGGCCTTCGAATCCATACACTTCGGTTCCACCCACGGCGGTCCCAGCCGGCCCCTCGCCATCGCCCGCGACGGCGCCACCCGAACCGTCCTCGCCGCCTGCCGCTACTTCGCCGCCGAGTCTATCGAAGTCCACCAGAGCTACCGCCGCGTTACCGGCGGCAACTCGTTCCACATCCTCCTGGCCAAGACCGGCTCCCTGACCGTCACCGCCGACAGCCAATCCATCGCCCTGGCCCAGGCCCAAGCCCTGCTCCTGCCCGGAGAACTCACTGAATTCACCGTGGAAGGCCCCGGCGCCTTCCTGGATTACTACGTCCCCGACCTCCAGGAAGACATCCTGACCCCGCTCCAAAACGCCGGCCACACTCTGGACGAAATCCTCCCCCTGGGCGGAGACCCCAAGACCAACGACCTGATAAGTCCATAGTGTCCATGTGGTCCATAATGGCACACATCATGCCCCCTTCTCCCAGTAGTACCACTTAATCAACGAACAACAGCGCAAGGGCAGCGCGAGGGACTAGCGTGGTTTACATGGATGAGGCTGAGATCGTCACCCAGAGCCTTCGGGGAGACACCGAGGCCTTCGGACGTCTGGTCACCCGCTACCAGGGCGCCGTATACGCCACGGCCTTCTATTACGTCGGACGCTACGGCACGGCCGAGGATATCGCACAGGAAGCCTTCCTGGCGGCGTATCGAAGCCTTCCACAGTTGAAGAACCCGACACGGTTTGGCCCCTGGCTCAGGGAAATCACCTGCCGCACCGCCGCCAACTGGCTGCGGCGCAACGCCAAACGCCTGCGGCACGAAACGCCCCTGCCGTTCCGCCAAACCGTGAACATCGAAGATTTGCGCGAAGGCCCCGGCGGCCGTCTCGAAAGGAGCGAACGTTACGCGCACGTTCAGCGGGCCATCGATACCTTGCCGGAACGCTATCGGCTTCCGGTCATCCTGCGCTACCTGCAGGAACTGAGCTACGAAGAGATTGGAAATTTCACCGGCGAGTCTCGAGAAGAGATACGCGGGATCCTCCAGCGGGCGGGACGCCAACTGCGGGACCTGCTCACGGACTCGCACGGTACGGGAGACGATTCAGAATGGCATCGTGCACGAGAATAGGCGGAATGATGCAGGCCTACGTCGACAGTGAATTGTCGCCGTCGGACCGCGTCATCCTCGAGCAGCACCTCGCCGGTTGCGCCCATTGCGCAGACCAGGTGAAGCGCCATCGCCGCCTGTCCGCCGACCTGTTTGAATCTTTCTCCGAATTCCGCTTGAGCCGGAACCTGCGCACGCCCGTGCTCGAACACCTTCCGGAAATGGAAGTGCTCAAGGCCGATCTGGGGGACGTTAACCGCCGTACCAAGAACCCCATCACGCCCACGGCACGCGCGGCGCGCCTCCTTCCCGTCGCGGCTGTCGCCATCCTGCTCATCTTCGGGTTCATGATTAACCTCTACTGGCCCCGCCGCCCGGTCGACATGAGTTCCCTCGGCGTTATCATGCAGGCCAAGGGCCATACGGCCCGCGTGCCCGACAGCGGTACCGACTGGCTCACCGCCTACGCCGAGGAACGCGTCCGTCCCGGTGACCGCTTCGAAACCGGCGACGACTCGACCTTAATGGTCGGACTCAAAGGTTCCACGGTCATGAAGCTCAACGCCCGGTCCCGCATCAAGATCGATACCGAGCGCCGGGTAAACCTCGAAACAGGGGAGATTTGGCTCGACGTCGGACGAGACGGACAACTCTTCCGGGTTATTACTCCCGACGGCAGCGTCACGGTCTTCGGAACCGCCTTCACGGTGCGCGTGCTCAAAGGCACTACGACCGTTGCCGTCCAGCGCGGGGAAGTGCTCGTGGGCTCCGAGACCAGCTTTACAAACTTGCGCCCCGGCGAGCGCGTCTCCATCAAGGTTGACCACAGCCTCACGAAACCCGAAAGCGTCGAGCCCGATTCCATCGCCGCCTGGGCCAAGGCCATCGTCCCGGAGGAGAGCGCCGACGCCGCGTACAAGGCCCTCGTGCTGGCCCAGACCGCCAAGACCGAGTTGGCCGCCCAGGAAGTCTTCTTTGTCGATACATCCATGGGTGGACACAAGTGGGCCATTCGCGCCATTAACGTGTACTGGGAAGACGACGAGTTCGTCAGCGGCCATTGCGCTTACGATGTTTATGTCTATAACGACCAGATGGCACCACTATTTAAGGACAGAATAGCGGCATCCGTACTTGACATAAAGGGCAAGAACGTGTTAGAAATAACCGTTCCCGGGGCTCCTATCCAAAATGTCCGCTGGCTTTTTGTCCGTCTCGTTCCAGATTTATCGGAAGGGCGCGTGGAAGCCAAAGGCTTGAACGTACGGGCACTCGCGTCACAGCTCTGATACGTCACATTTGAATAGTTTTTTGCGGGGGGGAAGGAATGCGAGACAAACGTATCGAACCATTCACCTCTAGTCACTCCTTCCCCAAGAGTAACTGCAGCCAGTGTTTCGCAGGACTTCCCCCCCGTGCAATACATACAATAATCCCGCCTCGCTTCAAATAGTTTCACTTATTCCAACCTCCCCGCCACTTATTAACCCTCACGCAACGAATGCCCTCATGTAACCCCGAATTCCCATTCGGGGGCTTTGCTTTTTCTTTCGTAGCGCTGCGTTTGCCCCAAAACCAAAGCCCCCGAAGCGAGTTCATCTTGCCTGGGCAATCCCGTCCAGAGTTGCTCTGGCGGTTCCCATGCAACTCCAAATCCGCCTCTGAAACCTTCTGCTTGCCGCCCGGTAGCATGCCGCGTAAAGTATGGGTAGGGTCTCACTGTTCCCCGAACCTTTTCACGGGTACGGTGTCTAAACGAAACAGCACGACACGGCTGGAGGCCGACGTTGCTCAGCAACGGGCCTTCCGCGAGAATTCGTCAAATTCGACTTACCTTGGAGGAGGCAGCAATGCGCACGATTTGGGTGGCGTGTCTTTTATTGGGAGCGGCCTGTGTGGCCGCGTGGGCGCAGGAACCCGCGCCCGTGACGGTGTCCAACGCGGCCGAGCCCGCGGCCGATGCGCGCACGGGGCTCGAGAATCAGACCGAAGTCGCGGTAACCATCTACAACTCGAATCTGGGCCTCGTGCGCGACCGGCGTACCGTGACCCTGCCCACCGGCGAGTTGCGCCTGCAGTTTGCCGACGTCGCCCAGCAAATCCGGCCCGAGACCGTGAGCCTCGAGTCCATCGGCGCGCCGGGGTCGGTGCGGGTGCTCGAGCAGAACTACGAGTTCGACCTCATCAGCCCCGAAAAGCTCATGGAAAAGTACGTGGGCAAGAAGGTCAAGCTCGTCAACTTCTCCACCGAAGTCAACCTCCCAAACCCCACCGAGGCCGAGCTGCTTAGCATCAACGGCGGCGCGGTCTACCGGGTCAACAACGAAATCTTCCTGGGTTATCCCGGCCAGGTGGTGCTGCCCGAGATCCCGGAGAACCTCATCGCCAAGCCGTCCCTGGTATGGCTGCTGCAAAACGACCAGGCCGAGCAGACCATCGAGGCGACCTACCTGACGCAGGGGATGCGCTGGAACGCGGACTATGTCGCGGTCTATAGCGAAGACGCGGGCCGCATGAGCCTCAAGGGCTGGGTGACGCTGGTCAACGAATCGGGCGCGCAATACACCAACGCCAAGCTCAAGCTCGTCGCCGGCGAGGTCAACATCGTGCCGCCACCCCAACCGATGATGAGGGGAGGTCGCGCGAAGGGCGCAATGATGGAGATGGCTGCGGCCCCGGCGCCGCAAATGCAGGAAGAGGCCTTTGGCGAATATCATCTTTACCGCTTGGAGCGTCCCACGACCATCAAACAGAACCAGAGCAAGCAGGTAAGCCTCCTGACGGCCCCGAGCGTGGGCGTCGAGAAAACCTACGAGTTCCGCGGTGACGTCAGCTTCTATTCGCAGATCATGCCCCCGATGAAAGACCAGAAAGTCGCCGTCCAACTCAAGTTCAAGAACGAGGAGGCCAACGGCCTCGGCATGCCTTTGCCGGCGGGCGTGGTGCGGGTGTACGAAGCCGATTCGCAGGGACTCCTGCAGTTCTCCGGCGAGGACCGCATCAAGCACACGCCGAAAGACGAAGAAGTGAAAGTGAAGCTCGGAAACGCGTTTGACGTCGTAGGCGAGCGCACGCAGACCGACTTCAGCCGCATCGCGGACAACGTCTACGAAGCCGCCTTCGAAATCAAGATCCGCAATCACAAGGACAAGGACATCACGATCGACATCGTCGAGCCCATGACCAGCGACTGGAGCATCCTGCAAAGCTCGCACCAGTTCAAGAAGAAGGATGCGCAGACCGCCATCTTTACCGTTCCCGTACCCAAGGACGGTGAAACCGTGGTCACCTACCGCGTGCGCGTGCGCTATTAATAAGGAAGCTTGAGATGCGATACGTAGTTACAGCGTTGTTTGTCTTGGGATCGCTTGTGGCGTGGGCCCAGGAGCCCGCGCCGGCGGCCCCCGCCCCGGTGACGGTGTCCAACGCGGCCGAGCCAACGGCCGATGCGCGCACGGGTCTCGAAAACCAGACCGAAGTGGCGGTGACCATCTACAACTCGAACCTGGGCCTCGTGCGCGATCGGCGTACCGTGACCCTGCCCACCGGCGAGTTGCGCCTGCAGTTTGCCGATGTCGCCCAGCAGATCAAGCCTGAGACCGTGAGCCTCGAGTCCATCGGCGCGCCGGGGTCGGTGCGGGTGCTCGAGCAGAACTACGAGTTCGACCTCATCAGCCCCGAAAAGCTCATGGAAAAGTACGTGGGCAAGAAGGTCAAGCTCGTCAACTTCTCCACCGAAGTCAACCTCCCAAACCCCACCGAGGCCGAGCTGCTTAGCATCAACGGCGGCGCGGTCTACCGGGTCAACAACGAAATCTTCCTGGGTTATCCCGGCCAGGTGGTGCTGCCCGAGATCCCGGAGAACCTCATCGCCAAGCCGTCCCTGGTATGGCTGCTGCAAAACGACCAGGCCGAGCAGACCATCGAGGCGACCTACCTGACGCAGGGGATGCGCTGGAACGCGGACTATGTCGCGGTCTATAGCGAAGACGCGGGCCGCATGAGCCTCAAGGGCTGGGTGACGCTGGTCAACGAATCGGGCGCGCAATACACCAACGCCAAGCTCAAGCTCGTTGCCGGCGAGGTCAACATCACCCAACCGCCGATATCGTTGGGGATGCCGGTAGTGGCTGACGCCGCGGTCCAAGACTATTTCGCCACGCCACCCATGCACGAAGAGGCCTTCGGCGAATATCATCTTTACCGATTGGAGCGTCCGACGACCATCAAGCAGAACCAAAGCAAGCAGGTAAGCCTGCTGACCGCGCCTTCGGTCGGTGTCGAGAAGATGTACGAATTCCGCGGCGACCTCAGCTTCTATTCGCAGCCGATTCCTCCGCAGAAGGACCAGAAGGTCGCCGTCCAACTCAAGTTCAAGAACGAAGATACGAACGGTCTCGGCATGCCCTTGCCGGCGGGCGTCGTGCGGGTGTACGAGGCGGATTCGCAGGATCTCCTCCAATTCTCCGGCGAGGACCGCATCAAGCACACGCCCAAGGACGAAGAGGTCAAGGTGAAGCTCGGCAACGCCTTTGACGTCGTCGGCGAGCGCACCCAGACCAACTTCCAGGCGATCGCCAACAACGTCTACGAAGCCGCCTTCGAGATCAAGATCCGCAACCACAAGGACAAAGCCATCACGGTCGACATCGTCGAACCCATGACCAGCGACTGGGCCATCCTGCAGAAGTCCCACGAGTTCACCAAGAAGGACGCCCAGACAGCCGTGTTCACGGTGCCCGTTCCCGTCGACGGCGAGACCGTAGTCACCTACAGCGTCCGCGTCCGCTACTAGCGGTACCAACCGGATAGACTCTGCCAATCCTCTTTGTGGCACCCCCAAGCCGGCTTCATGGCTTGGGGGTGTTTTTCTTCAGAAGATCACCACAAAGGCACAAAGACTCAAAGAACTGCCTTTCCCGGTTGCTCGTTACCAAGTTGCACTTGGTAACGCACCCTGTTCGCGAAGTTGTACTTCGCGGGCTTAGAATGATTGCTACCTTTCATACCTCCCATACTTCCCATGACTCCCATAACTCCC
>JAVEWL010000905.1:0-2504 GCA_034004565.1 FCB group bacterium
GCACTTTGTGACCGCCGCCCGGCTCGTCTCGGCGCTGTCGTGCCTGCTCATGATGGGCGGCGCGTTCATGTTCTACAGGCTCAGCGATCTGACACTTCAAGACTTGGGCACGAAGCTTGGCTCCGTCCTGGGTGGCGGCATCATGGGCATATACATCCTGGGTTTCATGACCACGCGCGGCACCCAGCGTTCTGTTGCATACGGTGTTGCCGCGGCGGTTGTCTTCTCCATTTACATGGCGATCATCGACTTCTGGAAGATTACACCGGAGCAGATCTCGAGCGCGCTGGGCGTATCCCAATACGTCGCGTTGTGGATGGTCAAACCGGTTCATATCTATTACGTTGGACTTGCCGGTAACTTGCTGGCCTTCCTCGTGGCCTATTTCGTCGCGAGCATGTTCGAGCCCAAGCGCGATCTTCCAGGCCTGACCTTCTGGACCGAAATGAATGCCGCGGAAGAAGAGGCCTAGGCTTCACCTTCGAAGGAGGAATCATGAGCAGAATAGCCTGTGTTACCAGAGCCGTGCTTGCCGCCGCAGTCATGACGTCATTGCCGGCCTGGAGTCAAGATCCCGATCCCGCGACCTTGATTAAGCTCCACGCGACGCCATGGACCATCGACGGCAAGCCCGTCCTCGGCACCTACGCCGCCGGCAAGGACAAGCTTCAGGACCTGCGCCTGCTCAAGGACGCGGGCATGAACACGATCCTGGGCGACGAGGTCCACCTCGATCCGAAGTCGCCCGAGGGCGCCTACTGCCTCGAAAACGGCATCAAGGTCATCTACCATCTCACGTCGCACATCTATCACGGCGTGAAGCTCCGCGAGCCCATCACGCCCGATCAGCCCACGCTGCCCCTGCACTTCGCCGGAGGCCGCCCCGCGCGTGAATCCAAGGTCATCCAACTCGACGACGAGTTGATCCGCTACGAGGACATGACCGACGAAGGTTTGACGAACTGCGAACGCGGCTACGGCGGCACAACCCCCGCCGCGCACCGTGAAGGCGTCATCCTCTTCTGGCCTGAGCCCTGCGCCGCTGAAGTGGAAAAGGTGAAGGATTCCCCCAACCTCTTCGGCTATTACGTGCTCGACGACAGCCCCGGCGACGCCGTATCCGTGCTCCGCGCCCTGTATCAGACCATCCGGAAGGTCGATCCCGGACAGGACCACCCCGTCTGCGCCGGCTTCGGCGATGCCGGCTCCGCCATCAACCTTGCGCCCGGCGTCTGCGATATCATGGCTATCTACTGGTATCCCGTCGGCACGAAGAAATACGACCGCGAGCGCACCAGCCAGGAAGTGCAGTTCATGCTCACGAAGGCCCGCGAACGCGTGCCCGGCATCCCGTTCATGGGCATCTACCAGGCCTTCGACGGTCGCCCCGCGCAGACCGGGCAGGGTGTGCCCACGCCCGAACAACTGCGCGAGCAACTCGAAGATTTCGTGCGTGAAGGCGCCTGCGGGCTTATCGCGTTCATCAGCCAGGGCGGGGGACTTCTCGGTTGGGCCGACCTCCCCGAACTCGGCGCGGTCGTCAAATCTGCCAACGAAGAAATCCTCGCCACCGGCGGCCTCAAGGTGCGCCCCGAAACCGAAGCCATGGTCCACAACCGCATCCAGCCCCAGGGCCACTGGGACCACCCGCTCCCCGTCCACGGCGTCGTGCCCGCGTGGTACGTCCTCGGACCCTTCGAGGACAAGGAAGGCAAGATGCTCGAAGCCGACCTGCCCCCCGACCACGGCATTGACCTCAACGCCGTCTATCCCGTGAAATTTGGCACCGCAGGCTGGCGAATCCGCGAAACCACCAACGGTGTCCTCGGCCTGTCGAACATCTACGGCGACCAGGTCGGCGTCCAGAAGTGCATCGACTACGCCGTCTGCGACGTAACCAGCCCTATCGAGCAAGCGGTCCAGATGCGGCTGTGCACCGACGACGACGCCATCGTCCGCCTGAACGGCAAGGAAGTCTATCGCTTCGACGGCCCCCGAGGCCTCGAATACGACAAGGACATCGTCCCCATAACCCTACCCCAAGGCCAATCCCGAATCGAAGTCAAACTCAACAACCGCGCCGGCATGTGGGGCCTCTACATGCGCTTCACCGGCCCCGAAGGAAAACCCCTGGAAGGCCTGACCTTCGCCCCCACAACCACAAACTAATCACCTTCCCCTGCCCTCTTCCAACCCAGGAAGAGGGCAGGGGAGAGGCCCCCCGTCCATAAGGTCCATCAAGTCCATCTCGTCCATACGGTTCATTTCCCCCCTTTTTTGTTGCTCTTTGAGTCTTCGTGCCTTTGTGGTGGTCTTGCTTCTTTCCCTCCTGTCAATCCTGAGAATCCTGCGATCCTGTCAAAAAGAAAACACCCCCAGGCCCATCGCTTCCGGCCTGGGGGTGCTTCAATCTCTCCAGCAAACCTCTACGTCAGCTTCGGCAGCTCATATCCCGCGCGCCGCGCACGCGCCAGCATCGCGTTGCCCTCGTCGCAATTCGTGAA
>JAVEWL010000906.1:0-2501 GCA_034004565.1 FCB group bacterium
ATCAGGAACCCGTCGTCATCGACCCGAAAGCCGAGATAACGAGCCACCTGCACCAGCGCGGTGATGAAGCTCCAGCCGTTGGCCTGCTGCAGGAGCGCGAAACCGTCCTTCCACTGCCCACAGGAACAGATGGCAGCACCGGTTTCGTTTGAACTCCCCTTCTTCGCCTTGTGGCCGTCGAAGCGGAAGTCTTTTTCGCCCCCATGAAAGGGGCATTTGGTGTGGATGCCGAGTTTCACGTCCAGCGCGTTACCCAGCACCGCACCGGCCAGGGCCTTCAGGATTTCCACCCAACGGCCCTGCGCCAACTGTCGTACATCGCCGGCTTCCACCGGCTTGCGTTGATTGTTGCTCATGGTCTTCCTCCAGTTGATGCCCCGGTACCGCCGAGACTTCCCGAAGCGCCCCTGTTGCCGGGAATGCTTTGGGAAGCCCCGGCGGTAAGGGGCTGGGTTGAAAACCCACCCGAAGGAAGACGCACCTTCCCCGTCTGGGGAAAGCGAATCTCCCCCCAGATGGGGCGTTAAAGGCTGATTGTTTAGTGAGAGGCCAGCTACCTCCTTCTTTGGACTGGGAACATTCCCAGCGCCAAAATCTACGCGGCGATTTTCCAGTGTCCGCTTTGGGTCTGGGCAAACACTTCCGGGTTCGTCGTGAGTACCTGTCGGACTTTCGCCTTCCAGTTGTCGTTACGACTTACCTTCGATGCAGCGCTGCCTTCGACCCTTGCGTACAGTTCGGACAGATCCGCCTCTCCCCCCAGTGCGATGAGTGCTTCTTTCACCACAACACGCCAGGTGGATTGCAATCTGTTATTCGCCTGGTTGGCCATCTGCGCCAACGTCGACAGCAAAGAAACCTGCACGCGGGCTGGTTTCTCCCACAAGAGCACATACTCGTGCATGATCTTGGGCATGCCCATGCGGCCGTAGTTCTTCTGGTCGCTTTGGACATTGTGCTGGGCCTTGATGAGGACGGCCTTGAGTTCATTCCCGGGCATCCGGGCGATGAACTCCGACTGGAAGGAGTAATACGCTCCTTGCCGGCGCAGATCGCCGATGATGGTTCCGTACAACCCGCCGGGCGCCGTGGCCTCACGCTGATTCACCAGCGCCAGGTGTGACTTCTCGATGAAGTCTTCCACGGACACGCAGCGCGACAGATCGTCGGGATGGGGCTGGCCCCAGACATCTCCCGAATACACGATCATGTCGTGGTAGGGGAAGTGGCTCACCACCATGTCCGCCGGTTGGCCGACGGCATCGAGCAGAGAGTCCTTGAGCAGGTTGAACCCGCTATGCAGGTCCAGCCCAACCGCAGGGATCTGCAGCTCTTTGGCCACCTCGACCGAGGTGCCGCCGCCGACACAGGGGTCAACGAACAGTTTCGGTCGGCGAACCTCGGTGAACAGGTGGTGATACACCCATCCACTGCAGTTACCGCGCCAACGGTTGTTGCCCCACTTCCCTCTGTCTGGGAATGACAAAACGGATGTGATCATATCGACCTCCAGGTAGAGGCCGGGCGCCTGCCCCACCGGGGCAGATACACCCGGCGGGGTTAGACGAACATTCCCGCAATGCCCGTCACGGTGCCGATCACGCCAAACCACAGCGAGATACGAACAATCGGATCGGGGTGACTCCAGATCGAGCCGTACAGATCGAAGAAGGAGGCGGGACGAACCTCGACCTCGACTTCTTCATCTGCATGGACACGCAGAGCATCCATCACCTCGTAATTGAGGCCGATGGCATTGCGGGGGATGGTGATGTCATCGGGGGTTCCGACGACACCCAGAACCACCTTGGTCTTGCCGTGACTGTTGGTCAGCACGACGGCCTGGTGGCGGCGGAACTTGCGCGGGTTTTCCTTCTTCGCGTCGATACGCGAGTTGTGGACCCGGACAGTCCCTTTGGGTTGTTGGTGGCCCTTGGGGAGCCACACAACCTTGGTTGCCGTGAAGGCGGGGTTTTGTTGCATGGGAGCCTCCTGTGGTAGGACGCCCTCATGCCCCGTCGGGCGTGAGGACGCCCGTTACGGGTTGAGTTAAGCATTCATGCGGCCGAGGCCGCCTTCATATCCGACGGTGCATTCGTCGAACAGACCGGCACCATCGTAAATCATGACACGGCCCCAGCCAAGCATCTTCGGCTCGAGGCCCTGGATGATGGCTTTGGCGCGGTCGATGACCTTCTCGTCGGTGGCCCGGATGACCACGCTGACCAGGTCGCCTCTTACCTCGACCTGGCTGTTGCTGCCGGCGGTGATCTGCTGCAGCTCGGCGATGGCTTCCGGAGCCGGCTCTTTCAAGCCAAACACGGATTGAAGAAAGATTTTCATGGTGATCTCCACGAAGACCACTCCCCCGCATGGGAAGTGGTCGTTGTCGACATTCCCGATGCGGCGGGTTTATTGGCTGATTTTATTGAGCGACCAGCTATCGCTTTCGTGTGCGTGCCTCATTGGCGCGCGCAGCAAGCCTCTGTTCGATAACACCT
>JAVEWL010000107.1:0-11185 GCA_034004565.1 FCB group bacterium
CACGCATCATCCGCGACTTGATTGTCAGGACGTTCGAGCACGAAAAGGAACAAGGCTGGCTTCACAACTGGCTCGCCGCCTTTCGGGAAACACTCATTCCGGAGCTGGACGCGAAGCAGTTTGCCGTCATGTTTGCACAGACGCTCGCTTACGGCCTGTTCGCCGCCCGCGTCCACACACCGGCGAACAAGGAATTCTCGCGCGAGATGGCCGCGTACAACCTGCCCAGAACTAATCCTTTCCTGCGCAAGCTCTTTGCCGAGATCGCCGGCGTGGACATGCCGGACTCGATCGCCTGGGCCGTGAACGACATTGTCGAACTGCTCAAGCACGCCGATATGCCTGAAATCCTCAAAGACTTCGGCAAAGGCAGAGGCAAAGAGGACCCGGTCGTACACTTCTACGAGACCTTCCTCGCCGCCTACGACCCGAAGATGCGCGAAGTCCGGGGCGTCTATTACACACCCGAACCCGTCGTCAGCTACATCGTCCGCTCAATCGACCATCTGCTGAAGGCGCGCTTCAACCGCCCGAAAGGTCTGGCCGACGAAAACACCATGATCCTCGACCCCGCCACCGGCACGGCCACGTTCCTGTATTTTGTCATTGCCCAGATTCACCAGAAGTTCACCAGGCAAGCGGGCGCGTGGGACAGTTACGTCGCCAAGCATCTCCTCAACCGCATTTTCGGCTTCGAGTTGCTTATGGCCCCATACGCCATTGCGCATCTGAAACTCGGAATGCAATTGCAGGACACGGGCTACCGTTTCGATTCCGACCAACGCCTTGGCGTTTATCTCACCAACACGCTCGAAGAAGCCGCCCAGAGGAGCGAGCATCTTTTCGCCGGATGGGTGGCCGAAGAAGCCAATGCCGCCGCCAAGATCAAACGCGACGATCCCATCCTCGTCGTGCTTGGCAATCCGCCATATTCCAACTTCGGCCAGATGAACCGTGGTAATTGGATTCTCAATTTGCTTGAAGATTACAAGGCGGGTTTGAACGAGAAGAAACTTAACCTTGACGACGATTTCATCAAGTTCATCCGTTTTGCCCAGTGGCGTATCGAGCGCACCGGCGAGGGCATCGTCGGCTTCATTACCAATAATGCTTATCTTGACGGGCTTACCCATCGCCGTATGCGCGAGTGCCTTCTTGAAACCTTCAACGAGATCTACATTCTCAACCTTCACGGCAGTTCCAAGAAGAAGGAAGTCGCGCCCGATGGTTCGAAGGATGAGAACGTTTTCGACATTACCGTCGGCGTCTCGATCGTGTTCTTCATCAAATTGCCCGACGCCAAAGGCTGCCGTGTTTTTCACGCCGATCTCTGGGGTTCGCGCGAAGGCAAATACCGGGCACTTGGGCAGAACGATTCGGCTCATACCGATTGGGCGAAACTGAAACCCGTTGCGCCGGATTATTTCTTCGTCCCGAAGGAATTCAGGCATCGGAAGGAATACGAGCGATTCTGGAGCGTGGGGGATATCTTCATCGTCTGGCAAAACGGCATCAAGACCGACCGCGACGAACTATTCTTCGATTTTGACAAACAGACCTTGAACAAGCGCATGCGACAGTTCTACTCCGAAGACTGCGACGACAAGTTCAAGGCCCAATATCGTATCCAAGCCTCCTCAAGCTTTGATATCGAGGTTCGCCGCAGGCAAACCGGGTTCGGGCTGGAGAACATCAAACGCTGCCTCTATCGCCCGTTTGATTTGCGCTGGCTTTATTACGATCCAGAACTGACAAGCCGGCCGGCGGAGAAGGTTATGCGGCACATGCTGACGGGAAAGAATCTTGCCCTGATAACGACGAGACAAACCGCTGAAACATTCGGCGTGCTCTGCTCGAGTCTGCTCGCGGCGCACAAGTCGGTCGCGGCCTACGATATCAATACCGTTTTCCCGCTTTATCTCTACGACGACGCTCCTCAAGACAAGGCTAAGAAGGGTGCGGGCGTAACGATGTTCATGGCGTTTGAGCCGTCTGCCGGTTACTCGACGCGGCGGGCCAATTTCTGCCCTCGGTTCATCCAGGACATCACGCAGCGGCTCGATTTGAAATGGGTTCCGTTGGATCGCGGCAATTTGAAGAAGACCGTCGGGCCGGAAGATATTTTCCACTATGCCTACGCGGTGTTTCATTCGCCGGCGTATCGTACACGCTATGCCGAGTTCCTCAAGATTGATTTCCCTCGCTTGCCGCCGACAGGCGACTTGAAGCTGTTCCGGGATCTAGCGGCGAAAGGTGCGGAGTTGATCGCGCTTCACCTACTGGAATCGCCTAAGCTCGAAGACTTCCTGACCGATTGGCCGATTAAGGGCGACAACATCATTGAGAACGTTCGGTACACGGAAGACGACCACCGAGTCTGGATCAATAAGACGCAATACTTTGGCGGCGTTCCGAAGGCGGTGTGGGAGTTTCACATCGGCGGGTACCAGGTCTGCCAGAAGTGGATCAAGGACCGCAAAGGGCACAAGTTGACCTACGACGACACCCAGCATTACCAGAAAATCGTTGTCGCCCTCAGCGAGACTATCCGTCTCATGCAAGACATAGACGAAGTCATCGACCAACACGGCGGCTGGCCGAATGCGTTTTCTGGATCTGACTGAGAATCCCATGAAACTTATGAAGGCTGAAGCCGTCACGGCGAGCTTCTACGAATCGCAGATGTGGAACCGGCGCTACCCGAAGATCCAGCTTTTGACGGTTGCGGACCTCCTGGCCGGGAAGCAGATAGACATGCCCCCCCGTCCGGCAAGTCGGCGCCACCTTCAAGAAAGCTCCGAAAGCATCGACCAAGGGCACGGAGACAGGGGAACTTCCGATGGGCAATTACGAATGACGAATTGAGTTCAATTCCCCATCGAATTCGATGGGATTAGAAAACGCCCCTCGTTTTCGATTTGTACTGGGGAACAGAAAAAAGGCTGAGCGATGAGTCCGGTTGACTTGCCGATGGAGTGGTCGGAGTACATGGTGTATCGCACGGGCCTTCGCGGCTCAGTGCTCCCCCGTTTTGCTTCCAAGGTTATTGAGCCCGCTTCAGCGGGCTTTTGACCTTTGCCCCCTGCTTCAGCAGGGGGGATCGCAGGCCCTAACCTTCCTGAAACAGCCGGCTTTAGCCGGACTTCTCGGGCTTTGCTTCAGCTAAAGCAGGACCGAAAAGCCCGGCTGAAGCCGGCTCCTGCTGTGAAGGATAGCCTTACCCCCCGCCTGAAGGCGGGGGCAAAGGTCAAAAGCCCGCTGAAGCGGGCTAGGGAGCTTTGGAAGCAAAAACTGGGGAGCATGGCGCCTTCGCGGGTTCGGTCTTGCCCGGATCAGAGAGGTTGTGCGATAGTCGAATGAGCGCTATGTGGACAACGCAACCGGCCGCTTGATGGCGGTGGGCAAGCACGTGCAGCAGTCAATGATGGTTGCCTACGAAGTAGATAAGGACGCGGTTCGGCCATTACCGTTTCTCGGGACCTGTGGACCGTACCGCGTGTCATCTTCCGTACCTTCAAGCGTCTTCCCTGGCCGCTCCCTTTCAGGGAGCGGGTCGAAGGGAGATACTTCGAGAGATGGCAGATGATGCCGTTCATCGGCCTTAATAAGCGGTGATGACAGAACTTCACCTGTAGATAAAGACGCGGTTCGGCCTATCACGGTGCATGCGACGACTCGCGCGCAAATCGATGCCCGAATCAACTCGGGAAGACTGACACATGAATAAGCCTCGGATGTCCTATTTCGAGCGGGAAGATATCCTGCATCTCGTCATCTCCGACGAGCCGGAGGCGGGAAGCGTCGAATTGAGCCCGAACATCACGGCGGAATTGAACGCGCAAGGCGTGCTAATCGGCATCGAGATTCTGTGTGCGAGCACATTCATTCGCGACTCGATTCTGGAAACCGTTCAGGGCAAACTGCTTGAGTCACGCCGAACCGACTCAGCCTAAAACGCTTCATCACTATTCTCAATTGTGTCAAGCAAATTACTCTCGTTTTGTAAAAATGGGTTTTAGCGTTTCGCCCCTCTGTCAGCCTTTGCACCCAGCCCCCGCTCAGCTTCTCCAGCGGGCTTTCTTGGCGCGTTCGCCGAGCCAGTCGCATTGGAGCGCGAGGCGTTCGAGCCAGGAGTGGGCGTTGTAGCCGGCCACGACGCCGCCTTGCGTTTCCATCTGGTAGGAGACGGTGGCGATGTGTTTCATGCCGATGGCGTAGAACAGCGCGGCCTCTTCGACGTACGAGAGGGTGCGGTGGCGCTGGTAGTGGTCGAGCACGATCTCGGTGCGCTTGGCGAGGCGTTCGATCTTGTTGGTGGTGCGGATGCAGAGGTTCGAGACGGCGTACGACAAGTCTTCGAGATAACACCCGTCGCCGGCGAACTCGAGGTCGACGATGGCCGCCAATCGTTCGCCTCGGAAGATGAGGTTGCCGCCGTGCCAGTCGCCGTGGATGAGGCCGGTCTCGAACTGGCTGCGGCTGTCGAGGTTGAGCGCTTCGCTCGCATCGCGCAGAAACAGGGCGATGTGGTTGCAGTGCTGGATGGCGCGTTTCTCGTCGCCTTCCTGCCGTGCCCGTTCGAAGAGCTTCGCAAAGTGGGCGCGCGGCACCTCGCTGAAACGCCACATGCGCACGTCGCGCTCGGGGCGGGGGAAGTCGCGGCAGACCTCGTGAAATTTGCCCAGTGCTTCGGCGGAAACCGCGAGTGTTTCGCCCGAGACCTCCATCGGTTCGCCTTCGACGAACTGCTGGAGTTCTATCGCCCAGTCGTCTTTCTCGATGATGCGCTTGCCGTCGCGCGCCACGGCGATTTCGGCGACGGGCAGGTTGTTTTTCGCGAGGTGATCGGCGAGCCGGTGCTGGAACCGGAGCGCGTCCAGGACGAAGGGATCGCGCCGGTAGGTCTTGATCAGGAACTTGCCGGCGGTGGTGGTGACCACCAACTTCCGGTGACGGCGCTGATGCGCCATGGCCAGGGCCTGGGGCGGTTCGACATGGCCGAGATTGTAGCTGCCGCTGATGACCTCAGCCAGCAACTGCATTCCGCTTGGTTTCGCGCTTGCGGGTCGTTCAGAACCGTCCATAGGTGCGTCTGTCTTGCTTCCGCTCATAGGAGCGTCACCATTCCCATCTCTCGCGGGTCCGCGGCGCGCCCGGAGACGCGCCGCGGACCGCCCACACATTTATCCGATTACGCGCCGGGCGCGGTCAGCGTCTTTTCCGCCTCGACGTTCTCCAGCAATTCCTTCTTGTCCCAGAAGGTCGGCTTCATCTGCCGGGTGGAATACAGCTTCTCGGCCTGGTCGAGGTAGTGGGGCGACTTCGGGTCGGCGCTGTTGCCCCAGACGACGACGCTATACGACTCGACGCGATCCTTCGGGAAGAACATGAGCATAAGCGTGCTCGAGCCCGCGCGGCCCAGGAACTTGCCCTTCTGATCCGGCATCTCGCGCGACTTCACGACGCGCAGCGAACCGGTTTCGGCCGCGCCCTCGCCGAAGCGCATGCCGCCGGCGGGGAAGTAGCGCCCGTCGCGGCCGACGACGTTGATGTCGCCCCAGGTCACGCCGTACTTGCCGTAGATGCCCTTCATTTCCGCCAGCGCCTTGGAAAGGCCTTCGAGCAGCTTCACCTGGTCGGCTTCGGCCAGGGGCTTGCCGTCGAAGATCGCCTGCGTATCGACTTCCTTCTGGGTCGCGAGGCGCCAGTACATCACGACGGGCGCGGCCACGCTGTCGACGTCGAACATGCCGTCCCACGCGAGGATGTCGTTCGCCGCCTTCGCGAATTCGGCGTCCTTCATCTTCTCGGCGCCGGCCTTGTCCACGGCTTCCTTCAGGGCTTTCTTCCACGGTTCCGCCAGGAAGTCGCCGGTGTCGGTGGTATAGGCGATGGCTTCTTCCTTGGTTATGCTGTCGTCGGCGGCCAGGAGTTGCAGCGCGCGGCGGCCGCGGTTGTTCTGCTTGTCCCACGACGTGTTGTAAATGTACTTCTTATACTTCTCGGGGAGCATGGGGGAGTTCTCGGTCATCACGGCCGGGCTGATATTGCAGTTCTGCAAGTAGCCCTGCTCGGGGTTCTTGATCTGCACGAGATTCTCGATCGGCTCGATGCCCAGCCAGCGCGAGGCGGAGGTGCTGCCGTCGACGGGCTTGTCCCAGTCGTAGCCGTCGGGGCGTGCCGGCACGCGTCCGGTGCGGACGTACTGGACGTTGCCGTCGCGGTCCGCGAACAGGAGGTTCTGTTCCATGAACAGGTTCATGCCCAGCGCCTGGTAGAACTCGTCCGTGTTCTTCGCCATGCACATCTTATACTGCTGCTCGAAGAGCCCCGGCTCATCGAGGTACGGCGTGGCGGCGGCATAGGCGACGCCGTTCTTCGTGTCGGGTTCGCCGATGATCGGGCCGTGGACGGTCGACAGGAAAGTCACTTCGACCGGGTCCTTGTCCTTCACGGGAATGGTGGTCTTGCGCGTCTCGAAGTCCAGCCACTTGCCGTCGTACTGGTACTGCATCGGGTTGTCGGGGTTCAGCTTCACCACGTACACGTCGGAGGTGTCCGGACCGCCGGTTGTGCAGGCCCAGCCGATGAAATTGTTGTGTCCGAGACCCAGGAACGGGCAGCCCGGCACAAAGAATCCGCTCATGTGCAGGTCGCCGCCGTGCAAGCGGGCTTCGTGGAACACCGCCATGCCTTCCCAGGTCAGGTGCGGGTCGGTCATGAGGATGGGTACGCCGTCCGCCGAACGCTCCGGCATCACGGCCCACTCGTTCGATCCTCTGGGCGGTTCTTCCTTGCGGTTGTTGTAGTCGTCCATGAACGTGCCGACGGGCCAGTCGAGAATGAGGCGGCGCATGATGGCCGCGGACTGCCAGCCGTGCAGCTCGGGCGCCCACGCGGGCACTTTTTCCGGGTGCTCCTTCATGTAGGCCTTGACGCCTTCGATGAACGAGTCGCCGAGCGCCTTCAGGTTGGGGGGTACACCCTTTTCCCAGTACTCCTTGAAGAGCGTATCGTTCTTCATCATGCGGACCATGCGGTCGTCTTCGATAAACTTGTCGCCGAACGCTTCCGACAAGGTGCCCACGGAGGCGCGCACGTTTGTGAGAACGTCCTCGAGCCGATCTTCCGCCTGCGCGTAGCCGAGTCCGTAGGCGGCGTCGGCTTCACTGTTGGCGTAGATGTGCGGGATGCCCCAGATATCGCGGTACAAGGTAAGTTTGTGGTTGTCCTTCTTCGCCGCTTCCGCGTTGAAGGCGATGCCGCAGATGGCCACGGTAAGGGCCAGAAGCGGCAGGACGGGTCTGCTCCAATTCGTGCGTTTCATAATTCCTCCTGTCGGTGACACACGCCAGTTCCAAGGCGACCCACGCGCGAATACGGGAAGGACGCCAGAATATCGAAGTGAATGCGGAAACGGTTCAACGGCATGGAACGTTCCGCGCGCGCGCCTGTTCGGCGGCAACGGCCGGCCGCCAATACTCGGCCGAGGCCTTTAAATCCGCGACCACCGACTGCTCGCTGGGCCAGCGTTCGCGATGCGAGATCTCGAGCAGCAGCGTGCAGCGCTCGATGCCCGCTTCGCGCATGGCCGCCAGAATCTCTTCGGGGATAATGGCGCCGCGCTCGTTCCATTTGGCCGTAAACGGGTGATGCCCGCTCTTGTCTTTCAGGCTTTGCTTGATGTGGATGCAGGGCGACACCGTGCCGAACGCGCGGATCCATTCGTGCGCGTCGGTGTCGCGCGGATCCGGCGATTGCAGGTCGCCGTGATCCACATCGAGGCAAAGCCGCATCGGCACGGCGAAATCCGTACAGCGGTCCAGCAAGGCCTGGGTCTCCGGAATGGTCTCACCCAATTCGCGCGACACCGACATCGGCTCGAAGAGCATGTAGTCAAAGCCCAGTTCCGCCGCGGTATGGGACAATTCGCGCCAGGACGCCACCGCCCGGTCGATGCGCCGCTCGCGCACGGCGGGGTCCGAATTCTCGTGCACGGTCAGGATGCCGAAGTGGCTGCCCGAACCTTCCGCGCCCAGAAAACGCGACACCTCAAAGAAGCGCTTGAACCAGTTCACCCACACGCGTTGAATTTCGGCGTCGGGATGCATCAGGTGATTTACGCGCGTGAAGGCGGAGGTGAACGTTGACTGAATCCGGATGCCGTACCGTTCGCAGCAGTCGCGGACCCTTTCCGCCTCGCGCCGCACCAGCGGCTCCGGGAGAAAAGGATTCAGCAGGTCGGCCGTGAACTGGACCGTGTCGAGTCCCAGTTCCTCGGCGACGATTCGGGTCCACTCCCGCGGTTCGGGAAACCGGTTGATGGCAAAGCCCGTATTGATGCCCAGCGTTACTTCCATGCGTGAAGCGGTCCTCATGCCCTCGACAGAAAGCGCTCTTTTGATTAGCATACCGCGTAAGTTGCGTCAATGGAAGCGAACCCGATATCTTAAGGCCGTGGGCGAATGGAGCTGCGCAACGTAGGGAAAGGCGGGAAGCTGCCGTGGAATGGATGATCGAAATTGAGAATGTGCGTCGCAGGCTGGGACCGGGGGTGGAATTCTTCTGCCCGGAACTGAAGGTGCCGGCCGGGGCGCACATGGCCCTCTGGGGCCCCAGCGGTTGTGGCAAGAGCACCATGCTGAACCTCATGACCGGGCTGCTGCGTCCGGACGAGGGCATCGTCCGCATTGACGGCCGGGAAATTCAGAACATGAGCGAGGGCCAGGTGGACCGTTTCCGCGGCGAGCGCTTCGGCTTCGTCTTCCAGACCTTCAACCTGCTTGGTCCCTTCAGCGCCTTGCAGAACGTTCTTCTCGGGATGCGCTTCAGCGACACCGTCCCTTCCTCGGAATGGAAGAAGGAGGCCACGGAACTACTGAAGCGTGTGGGTCTGGGGCACCGTCTGCACGCGAGGCCGGGCACGATGAGCGTGGGGGAGCGGCAGCGCGTGGCCATTGCGCGTGCCCTGGCGAACAAGCAGAAGATTGTGGTGGCGGACGAGCCGACCGGCAACCTTGACCCGCGCACGGCGAAGGAGGTCATGGATCTTCTGGTGCAAATGTGTGACCAGGAACAACTTACGGTGCTGCTGGTGACCCACGACCGCGAGATTGCCGAGCGGATGCCGCAGCGCTTCGACTGCGTGGGGCTGGTCCGGGACACCTCCGCTTGACGCGGTCAGGGGAAAGTTGGAAGAACTGGTTATTCGGGATTGGATCGCGTACTATGAATTGTTTATAGGTGTTAAGCTGCTTATAGCTGCAACAGCAGGGGCGGGCGGCACCGTTTCACGAAGCAATTAACGGTTAAGAGGATTCTAACGTGCGACGTCGCGTACTTAAGGAAGTCGTAACCATCGCCGGTGTAGCGGTTATTCTGGGCGTGCTCGTGCTCACAAACAGCTTCGTGCAACGGAGCACTCTTGCCGAGAAGATGGTGACCTGGCGGGTGCAGTTGGAGCAACAGCAAGAGGCCACCCAGAAGTTAGGCCTGCTGAAGTGGCCCCTGCTGCAGAAGACCACCGGTGGCTACGCCAAGGGTCCGACGTTCGCCGACGAATTGCGCAAATATCACCAGCAGTCCGTCCACATCATGGGCTTTCAGGTGCCCGTCGAGCAGTTCCGGGATATGACGGAGTTTCTGCTGCTGCCGATGCCCATCGAATGCTATTTCTGCCAGTCTCCGCCCATGAAAGACGTCGTGCTTGTCCAGATGGCCGAGGGAGAGGTGGCTCCGCTGTTCAAGGAGCCGGTTCTCATCAGCGGAAACATGGAACTTCACGAGGGCCCCAAGACCCAGTTCTTCTATGTCATCAAGGATGCCCAGTGGGGCAAGCCTGGCGAGAAAGTGAAGATGACCCGCAAGCAGGTGCCCGTTGAGCACCAGCTCCCCCACAACAAGAACGAGGAGCCGCTTGAAAAGGGCAAGCAGGTGCCCGATGCGGTTTCGGTGCAAGACGTGATCAACTCCGTTCCGACGCCCGCCACCGGCGCGGAAACGGCGCCCGCGGGCGAAGGCGCGGCCGCGCCGAGCGCTCCCACGACAGCACCCACGGTGGACGGCCCGGCGGCGCCCAGCGCGCCGACGGCCGAGGCTCCCGCGGAGGCGCCCGCTCCCGAAGCGGCGACGACGCCTCCAACTCCCCAATAGCGGCCAGAGCTTATTGCAGACAGAGTCGATAATCGGCTGAGCAGGTTGTTGGGTTAGCAGCCTGCCGGTCGTGGTTGATATCGCTGTTCCGGTGCGCGTTCGCTTCACACGGCGAACGCCCCAGACCCCTTGGTACCTATAGTCGAAGTACCCACGACGGCCTTTCGCGCGAGTGGCAGGCTGAGGGCTGAGTGTATCCCTCGCTTTCCGCGCCGGCGACAAGGCGGCGTGGCTTCCTATGCCGGAACGGCGTTGTGGCCCTCGTGCGACCTGCAATCGGCATGATCAGGTGGCTTTGGAAGGGTTACGCCGGTTCAGGTTTGCATCCGCGTCTTTTTGCGGGATGCAAACCTGAACGGCTCACCCCATAAGTATGCGGATTCAATCCTGATCCGGTCTAGTCTCGTGAAGTCCCGGTACGTGGGCGCAAGCCCCTCCGCGCGTTCCGGCAAGACTATCCCTCATCCCGCACGAATCCGCGGTTTCCTACCAGATGTTGTTGATGAGTTCTTGTGCCGTACGGCTTTCCATTCCCCGGGAGCACAGTGCGCCGCGCACGTGTGGCGCGCAAGGGAGTATCGCCATGAGCACTGCCCCAGACCACCGAGCCTCGATCCTTGGCGTTTCGTCCGCGGCGTCCGAAATCATCATAAGGTGCGAGTGTGGAAAGGAGTGCCGGGCGCCGGCCACCGCATTCGGGTCGAAAGGGCGATGTTCATTATGCGGCCGGGTGTTTACGGTAACCGCCGAGAACAGCGCGCCCGCTCCCGTAATCCAGCCGATGCTCACGTCTGTTCCGGAGCGGATTGCCAAGCGCGCGGCGGTTCCCGCGGCGAACCGGATCGCCTCGCTTGACCAGCTTCGAGGGTATGCCATCGTCGGCATGTTCCTGGTCAATTACCTGGGCAATTTCCACGCCCTGCCCTGGATTATCGAGCACCAGCGCAACAGTTTCAGCTACGCCGATACCATCGCGCCCTTATTCCTGTTTGTCGTCGGCATGGGATTCCGCCTGTCGGTTAAACGCCGCGCC
>JAVEWL010000108.1:0-11101 GCA_034004565.1 FCB group bacterium
AATCCGGCTTTGCGGAGGAAATGAAGGTTCGCGTCTGTCGGGTCGGCCAGGTTGAGGTGCCCTTTATAGATGCGCACCCGTCCGTCCTTGAGTACCGAGCGCAACGGCTCGGCTCGTTCCATAGACTTAAAGGCGAAGACAACCAAAGCGGTGGGGGCGCCTATCACCAGGAGGATTCCCCATTTCAGGTACGGTCCGGCGGATTCCTCCGGAAGCGTCATCAAGAACAGCAGGAGCGCGAACAGGACGGCAAGCGCAAGAAGCCCCATTCCGACGCCCGCACCAATGTGTCTCCACTTGGCCCGACGAAGGCTTTTCAGCTCGGACTGCTCCAGCGTCCGCGTGTCGGCGTACACAAGTCCCGCGCAAGTCTCTTCCAGCGATTGATCCCTGTCCGCTTCGGATTCGAACGGCTCCGACAAGTGATTATCCCCCAATAGCGCTCCACAACCGAGACGCAGTACACGGCTATTGTAGATCGGAAAGCGGGGACAGTTTCCACTTTTGATCGTTGGGGCTGGACCGGATCAGGATTGAATCCGCATGCTTATGGTGTGAGCCGTTCAGGTTTGCATCCCGCAAAAAGACGCGGATGCAATCCTGAACCGGCGTAGTTGACTGCGAGGGCAAAGGCAAGTTGAGGGCTTCGCAGGAAGTCGGAAGCTTGGCAAGAGTGGAACAGTCCCCGTTTTCCGGCCGCTTTGATGACGGAGTCAGTTCAGTTCCGAATGGCTGTCGGGTTCAGCGTCTTCCGTTGCGGCGTGGATGCCGAAGAGGGCTTTCATGTCGGCGATGTAGCGCATGAACCAGATGTGGGCGTCGTCGATGAGGGTGTAAAAGAGGGGGACGACCATGAGGGTGAGGAAGGTGCCGGTGGTCATGCCGCCGATGAGGGCACGGCCGAGGCTCTGGAAGGACACTTCGCCTCCGACGGCGCCGCCGACGGCGAGCGGAACGCAGCCGAGAATCGTTGTAAGCGCGGTCATCATGACGGGACGGAGGCGGTCGTGGCCGCCGGTGAGGATGGCGTCGTGGCGGCTGAGGCCGCGCTTGCGGAGTTGGTTGATGTGATCGACGATGAGGATGCCGTTGTTGACGACGACGCCGATCATGAGGATACATCCGATGTAGGAGACGGTGTCCATGGAGGTGCCGGTGATGTACATGGACCAGTAGACGCCGACGAAGGCGAGGGGCACGCAGGTGAGGATCGACAGTGGCAGCAAGTAGGACTCGAAGAGGGCGCCCATGACGATGTAGATGAGGATGATGGAGAGTACAAGCGACATGGCGAAGTTGGCCATGTTGACGTTAAGTTCTTCGAGTTCGTCGCCGAGGTCGACGCTGTAGCCGGGGGGAAGGTCGAAACCGGCGATGCGGGCGTCGATTTCGGTGCGGACCTTGGCGTAGTCCTGGCCGGTGACGCGCGCGTTGATGGTGACGACGTTCTTGCCGTTGACGCGATTGATGGCTTGGGGGCTCTGTCCTTTCTCGAGGCGAACGAGGCGGCTGAGCGGAATGAGGTCGCCGTTGGAACCCATGACGGAAACGTTCTCGAGGTTGGAACGGGTCTTCCGATCTTCTTCGCGGAACTGCGCCCACACAGGGATTTCGCGGCCTTCGCGTTTAATGTAGGGCAGGCGGATGCCGCGCAGGGCGAAGTCGACGGTGCGCGCGACCACGAGGGGGCTGACGCCGGCCTCTTCGGCGAGTCCTTCGTCGATGCGGATGCGCACCTCGCGTTTGGCGCGCTCGGTGTCGGTTTCGACGTCCGAAAGATCGGGTACGGTGACGAGGCGCTGCTTGAACTGCTGCGCGTAGCGGTTGAGAGTTTCGATGTCGTCGCCGCGCATCATGAGCGAGATGCCGGCGGTGTTCCCCTCCCCCGCTTCCGCGACGGAGAATCGGAGGTCGACGCCGGGGATGTGCCGGGGCAGGGTCTGCCAGAGGATGTCGAGGACGTCGTCGGTGGTGTGGGGCAGGGTGGCGCCTTCGGGCAGGTCCTCGGGCTGAAGGAGGTAGAGCTGGAGCGCGCCGCCGCCGGGGCCGTATTGTGTGAAGACGTTTTTGATCCCGAGTTCTTTGCGGCGCTGGTCGATGACGCCCTGGAGGGTGGCGAACATTTCGGCGGCCATATCCATGTCGAAATTCTGGTCGAGTTCGACCTGGATCTCGACTTCGCGCGTGTCGATGGTGGGCATCTGCTGGACGCCGACGTTCTTGTAGGGCACCTGGTAGGTGATTGCGCAGGTCGCCACGACCATCAGGACGGCGGCGGGGCGACGGGTGATGACCCAGTGAAGGCTGCGGTGGTAGACGTGGAGCAAGCCCGCGAACGGGCGAATCCGCGAGAGTGGGCCGGGCCGGGGATGGCGGCGGCGGCGGGCGGCGCGGCGGGCGCGGGGCGAGGTGAACCGGCGCACGCCGCGACGGTCGAGAACGCGTGGCCGGTGCATGTGGGCCGTCGCAAGTGGAATAACCGTGAGGGCCATGAGGAGGCTGGCAAGCATCGCAACGGTGACGGGGGCGGCGAACTGGCGCATGTAGATGCTCATTTCGCCGCCCTGGAGATAGAGCATCGGCAGGAACACGACGACGGTGGTGGCGGTTGAGGCGGTGACGGCGAGGGCGACTTCGGTCGCGCCGACGCGGGAGCGCTCGACGGGGCTGAGGCCGAGTTGTCCGTGGCGATAGATGTTTTCGATGACCACGATCGCGTTATCGACGAGCATGCCGATGCCGATGATCATCGAGGCCATCGTGACGATGTTGAGCGTCATGCCGACGAAGTACATGTAGGCGAACGCGATGGTCAGGGACGACGGAATGGCCAGCGCGGTGACGATAGTCGGCAGGAAACGCTTGAGGAACAGGAACAGGACGATCACGGCGAGCATGCCGCCTATCTTGCCCGATTCCATGAGGCCGTCGATGGCGGAGCGGATGATCTCGGACTGGTCGAAGAACATCAGCGAGCGGATGCCGGTAAAATCGGGATCCTGTCCTGCGCGATCGAGTTCGGCTTTGACCGCGTTGCAGGTTGAAACGGTGTTGGCTTCGGACTCCTTCATGATCAGGACAAACGCGCCGCCCTGGCGATCGATGAAGTATTTTTCGTTTTCCTCGCGCACCTTGTAGTCGACGCGTGCCACGTCTTTGAGGCGCAGGGCATTGGGTCCGACCACAAGTTCGGCCATCTGCCGGGGGTGCGTGAATTCGCCGAGCGCGCGCACGTAATATTTGGTGCGACCCTCGGTGAGTTCGCCGACGGTGACGTTCAGGCTGCTGGTCTGGAGCGAGGAGACGACTTCGTAGAGGGCGAGGTTGTGGCGGCGCAGGGCGTCCTGGTCGAATTCAATGACCACTTCGCGCTCTTCCTGTCCGAAGACGCGCACGTCGGCGACGCCTTCGATGCGCAACAGGCGTGGGCGGAGGAGGGTCCGCACACGGTGGACGAGCTCTTCTTCGTCGCCCTCGCGATACAGGGCGAATGCCATGATGGGCATCGTGTTCGAGCTGTAGCGTTGGAGGATCATGCGGTCGACGTCGGTGGGGAGCTTCAGCTTGAGGCGCTCCATGCGGTCGCGCACCTCGGAACTGGCAAGGGCGAGATCGGATTCCCACTCGAATCGAAGGCGAACGAAGCAGCCGTTCTCGTTGGATTCGGTTGTGATGCGTTTGAGGTCGGACACGGTGCGGAATTCGCCTTCCGCGGGGATGGCGATCTCTTTTTCGACCTCGGCGGGCGTGGCGTTCGGGTACGGGATGAAAACGCCGATGAAGGGCACGTCGAGCTTGGGGATGAATTCGACGGGCAGCCGGTACCACGAAATCATGCCAAGCCCCAGGCAAGTCACCACGAGCATGATGACCGTCACCGGGCGGCGCAGCGCGATATCCGGCAGCGAGAATTTCATCGAGGGAGCCTACCGGAACGCTTGTACGTGTGGGGCAGCCGCCCTCGGCTGCCTGGGCAGTACAAAACCCCAACACTGGCAGCCGAGGGCGGCTGCTCCACACTGCAATTGCTTATGTCAGGGAGTGTGCGCATCGGTGTCGCGGCCTCCCAGCAGATCGTAGAGCATGGGGATGATGTAGAGCGTCAGGATTGTGGCGCAGCTCAACCCCGCGATGACGGTGACGGCCAGCGGACGGCGCATTTCGGCGCCTTCGCCTCCTCCCATCACCATCGGCAGCAGGCCCAGCACGGAGGTGAGGGCGGTCATGAGGATGGGACGCAGGCGGGCCTTCCCGGCCTCGACCACGGCCTGCCGCTTGGCGAGACCGCGGGCGCGAAGCTGGTTGATGTAGTCGACGAGCACGATGGCGTTGTTGACCACGATGCCGGCGAGGATGATCCCGCCGATGAACACGACGATGCTGATGCTGATGCGCATCCAGTCGAGGGCGTAGATGACGCCGATGAAGGCGAGGGGACAGGTGAACATGATGAGCGCGGGATGCCAGAGTGATTCGAACTGGCAGGCCATTACCACATAAACCAGGAAGGCGGCCAGGAGCAGGGCGAACATGAGGCTGCGGTAGGAGGTATCGAGTTCGCGCTGCTGTCCCGCAAGCGACACGCGGGGAAGGTAGTGCGAAGGCACTTTCTTGAGGATGTCGTCCGATACGGCGCCGAGATCGCGGCCTTCGACGTTGGCGGTAATGATGGCGACCTCGCGCTGGTCCACGCGGCGCACCTCGCTTGGGCCTTCCGCGACGGTGACATCGGCCACCGCGCCGAGGGGCACGGGGGGCGCACCGTCGGTGACGGAGATCGCGCGAAGGTCGTTGAGGGTGGCCAAGCGCGTGCGGTCGGCGCGAACGCGGATGTCTATTTTGTCGCCGTCTTCGCTGAACCGGCTGGCAACGTCGCCCTGGACTTCCGTGCGCAGGCGCTGGGCGACTTGCTCGGGCCGGATGTTCTTGGCGGCGAGGAGGTCGCGGTCCAGCTTGACGATGACCTCGGGATAGCCGCGCTTGAGGCTCAGGTCGGCGTCCTTGACACCCGGCACGCTGCCGACCAGCGGCAGCAGTTCTTCGCCGACGGCGCGAAGCTCCGCGGCTTCGTCGCCGCGAATCTGGAGTTCGACGGCGGTCTTGAAGCTGAACATGGTGGGAAGGGTGAAGCCGATCTTGTCGGAGGTGACGGCGATAATACGGTCGCGCAGGCCGGCGATGATGTCGTCCTGACGCGGGATGTTTTGCGCGGGGTCCTTCAGGCGCACGGAAAAGGTCGCGACGTTTTCGCCGCGGTTGCCGGTGGTTTCGGTGCGGTCGGTGCCGATTTGCACGGCCACGGAATCGATCTCGGGCGTATTTTTCGCGAGGATTTCGATGGCGCGGGCGCGGCGCTCGGTTTCGTCGAGGCGTGTGCCGGGCGGGGCTTCCATGCGGATGCCAAATTCGCCCTGTTTCAACGCGGGGATCAGTTCGCGGCCCAGCGTTGTGGAGACGAATCCGGCATGGACAGCGAGCAGGGTTACCGCGGCCAGCACCACGGGGCTGAAGTGGAGACTCTTGCCCAGCGTGTACACGTAGAGGTCCCGCATGCGTTCGTAGGCGACGTTGAACAACGCCAGGGGCAGCCATAGGGCATAGCGCAGCACCAGTCCGATAATTCCCACGACACCTACCAGGATCAGCCCAAGGACGAAGATCGCGGTGACGAGAACCAGCGAAACCAACTTAATGGCCACGTGAAAGACGAAGACAATGAGCATAAACGGCGCCAGCAGGAGCGCGATGAACATGCGCGGGTAGCGCAACCAGCCGCCGGGATGTCCCTTCGTAAACGGGCCTACCACCGGCGAGAAACTCTCGCGGGCCGTAGCGGCGAACCAGTGCCCGGCGTTGCGCAGCGCCCGCCCCGGCACGGCGGCCAGTGCCGCGCCAGCGCCCTGCCCCGCGGCGCGGCCGGCTGTGAAGTCGCGCAGAAACCATACGGCGCCGGAACCGTGCGTGAGGAGCAATTCCCGGCGCGAGGCAATCATGGGGTTCAGGAAGAGCGCGACCAGCAGGGATGCCAGGAGCGAGAAGGTTACGGTGAGGGCCTGGTCACCGAAGATCTGCCCCGCGATGCCTTCCACGAAGGCGATGGGCAGAAACACGGCCACTGTGGTCAGTGTGGACGCGACTACCGCGGCGGCCACCTCTCGCGTACCGCGATTGGCGGCGGACAGTAAGCCGTCGCCCTCTTCGCGGCAGCGCGCGATGCTCTCGAGCACGACGATCGAGTTGTCCACGAGCATCCCGATGCCCAGTGCGAGGCCGCCCAGCGACATGGTGTTAAGGGAAATGCCGCGCAGGAACATCGGCACGAACGCGGTCACTACCGAAATTGGTATAGCCAGCCCGATGGCGAAGGTGGTTTTGAGGTCGCGCAGAAACAGGTACAGCACCGCCAGGGCGAGCAAACCGCCCATCAGGGCCGCTTCCTGAACTTCCTTGATGGCGTCGATGATAAAGCGCGACTGGTCGCTGATCAGGGTGAACCGCACCTCGTCCGGCAGGCGGTTGCGCAGGTTGCGGGCCTTCTGCCGGTTCTGGGCGGCGGCATTCTCGTCCGACGCGGCCTGGGCCTTGCTCATCGAGGAGATTGCCTTCTCGAACAGGCTCTTTTCGCGCGGAAAACCGAGCAGATCCTTGAGCGTGTTGCAGATATTGACGGTGTTGGCGTCGCCTTCCTTATAGATGTCGAGCTCGACGGCTTCGCGGCCGTTGACGCGGACGATGGTGTCGCGGTCCTTGACGCCGCGCCGCACCTCGGCCACGTCCTCGAGGCGAATCTGACGGTTGTTGGGGATCTCCTGGGGTTGCACGGAGAGTGCGTCCATGTCGCCGGCCATGGCAGCACCGAGCCCGCCCGATGTAATGACGGTGCGGCCGATCTCGTCGACCCGCTGGAATTCGTTTAGCGTGCGGACGAGGTATTCGGTCTTGCCTTCCTTGAGGCTGCCGCCGGAGAGATTGATGTTCTGTTGCGTGAGGGCGCTGGCGACGTCCGTGACCGACAGGCCGAGGTTCTTCAGGCGCTCGGAGTCGACCAGGATCTGGATTTCTTCTTCCTGGCCGCCCTTAACCTTGACTTGGGCGATACCCGGCTCGGCTTCGAGGTCGCTCTTGAGCTGGCGCTCGGCGGCCTCGCGGATGACGGTGAGCGCGGCGTGCTCGAGTTCGGGGTTTTCGTCGAGGCCGGGGGTTGTGGGCGTAATGGCTACGCGCAAGACGGGGTCGAGCGTCGGATCGAAACGCAGGATGACTGGTTTCTCGGTGATCTCGGGGGGCGCCTCGAAGATGTCGAGCCGATCGCGCACGTCCTGCTGGGCCATGTCCATCTTCGTTTCCCACGAAAACTCCATGACGATTTCGGAAATGCCGGGGCTTGATACGCTGCGGATTTCACGCATGCCCGCGACAACGCTGAGGGTCTCCTCGAGCGGACGCGTAATAAGCTTCTCGACGTCCTCCGGCGCGGCGCCTTCGTATTCGGTGCGCACGGTGAGCGTGGGATACGAGATGTCGGGCATGAGGTTGATGGGAAGCTGCTGATACGACTTCCAGCCGAACACCACGAGCGTGAGGAACAGCATGGCCGTGGTGACGGGCCGGCGGATCGGCATGAGATAGGCGCTGAGCTGGCCGGGTTCGGGCTCACTCATCGAAGGCGCCCTGGAGGAACGTGGGAACGGTTGTCATGGATTCCCTCACCCTCACATGTGCCTGCCGCCGCCGGCCATGGGCTGCTTGCCCTTGGCCCGCTCGGCCTTGGCGGCATCGAGGGCTTCCTCGGGGGTTTTGCTCAACGTGTCCTTGAATTCGTCCTCGGCCCGTGTGACTACCACTTCGGCGCCGGATTTCAGCGTGTGCTGGCCCACGACGGTGACAAGGCTGTTGTCGTCCAGGCCGGATACGACTTCCACGGAGGCGCTGTTGTCGAAGCCGGTCTCGATGTCCGCACGGCGCGCCACCATCCGGTCTTCGGGCGCATCGCCCGCCACGGCCGGGCCGGGCTCGACGACGTACACGAACTGGCGGCCGTTCTCCTCGAGGACGGCGTCCTTCGGCACGAGGAGGGCGTTACGGTGAACGTCCATAACCAGGGCCACGCGCGCGAAGGCGCCTTCCTTCAGACGGGGGAGGGCCTCCGGATCGAACGCGAGCATGGCCTTGACCGTGCCGTTCTCGACGGAGGGGTTGACGCGGCTGACCTTGACGGCGAACTCCTCGCCGGGCAAGGCGTCAATGGCCACCTTCGCTTCCTGGCCGACGGTCAGGCGGGGCAAGTCGCGTTCGGGCGGGTTGATTGCAAGCACATAGGACGTGGGATCGACGATGGAGTAGACCGGGGTGCCCGAGGTGACGAGCATGCCGAGTTGAACGTTTTTGCGCGTGACGACGCCGGAAATGGGCGCGCGGATGGTCATGTTGTCAAGCTGCACCTTTTGCAGGTCGCGGCTCGCGACGCTCTGTTCGTAGGCGAACCTGGCGTTCTCGAAGTCGATCAGCGGGCCGATGCCTCCTTCGTACATTTTTTTGGCGCGGTCGAATGCGGCGAGTTGCTGGCGAACCTGGACCTCGGCCTGGTTCAGTGCGGCGAGCGCTTCCTGCTTGTCGAGTTCGACGAGGACTTCGCCCTGCTTGACCGACTGGCCTTCTTCCGCGAAGAGGGCGATGCACTTTCCCATGCCCTCGGAGGTGACGTCGACGCGGCGTTCGGCAATGATGCGCGCGTTGGTTTCGAGCACCTGGGTGATGTCGCCGCGCGTGGGCTTCTCCGCCTGCACGGGAATGAGGGCAGCTTCTTTCGCGGCGTTGGCCTGGGGCGCCACGGAGGCGTCGACCGGCTGGGTTTCCTTTTGACATGCCGCCGCCAGAACCAGGACAAGAACCGCGAGGCTGCCCTTGGAAAACGTGTACATTCGACCTCCGAATCGGCTTCGAACGGAATCATCAACGGGTGCGCGACAACGCCTTAACGCGCGATCCTATTCTTATTGCCGGGACAACTTCAAACCGCGGGAAAGAGGGCCACATTATGACCCTTCCGCAAGAAGCGGAGTTTCGAGGGAGAAGGAGCAGGGGACCGGCTGGTATACTTATATACTCGTTTCTTCAGGATTGAACGCGTGGGAATACGATGAAGCCGCTGATTGGAATCACCACAGAGTTGCAACCCGACACGCTTGAAGGACAGGGCACGTTTTCGAATACCCTGCTGACGGGGTACTCCGAGGCGCTTGCGCTGGCGGGGTGCCTGCCCGTGGCGCTTCCGCTGGCCCGGCCGGACACCGTGCGGGAAACCCTGTCACGGCTCGACGGGCTTATCCTGTCGGGCGGCATGGATATTCCGGTGGAGGTTCTGGGCGAGGCCCCGCATCCATCGCTGGAGCCGATGCAGCCGGAGCGCTGGCCGAGCGAATGCCTGTGGCTGGAAACAGCATTGGAGATGGGCAAGCCGGTGTTGGGAATCTGCCTCGGGATGCAAGTGATGGCCGTAACTGCGGGTGCGCGGATGATCCTTGACATCGCAACGCAACGTCCCGGTTCGATATCCCACACGGAATGGCCGCAGCGGCTTCGCCACGAGGTGATTGTTGAGGAAGGGACGCGGCTGGCGTCGTTCGCGCCGGCGTTGCGCGTGGAGACGACGTCTTCACATCACCAGGCGATCGTTGATGTTCCGAAGGGCTATCGGCTCGCCGCGACGGCCCCCGACGGGGTGATCGAGGCCATCGAGATGCCGGACCGGCCGTTTGTCATCGGGGTGCAGTGGCACGCCGAGCGCACGCCCACCCCGCCGGACTGGGTGCTGGTGGGATTTGCACGGGCCTGCGAGGGCACGTAACGCATTTGGAGATATGAACATGCCCAAGGGCAAGGCTCCTGCCGGAGCCAACCTCAAATTCGGTTGGGCGCAGCATGGGGTTGCTGTGAGCAGGAGATGTATCGCGTGCTGTCTTATGGCGCTTGTCACTCCATTCATTGCGGTCAACGCAGAAAGCGACGACAGAACGCGTCCCCTTAGTAACTCACCGCAGGCGATTCTGGAATCGATCCAGGAGAAGGGTGTGGAGGCGGTCTACGATGTCCTTTGGCAGGATGGCGAGATGTGGACATCAATCATTGAAGGCATAACCTCAGGAAATGAAGAGTGGCTCGCTGTAGCGGATCTGCTTACGCCAGAATCCGATGGAGGCCCCGGCGAGGAGCTAGACTTGTCAAGGGCCATGGCGATTGAGGCGAACCCGGCAGCCGTGTTGAGCATGAAGTCCTTCCGCATCGAGGATTGTGTTCGTTTCAACACGATGGACGGCGAGCCTTTGGCAGAACAACTTGATGGGCTTCAACGCAGGACGCGCGCGGTCGACAGCGTAGATGAACCGGCGCTACGGTCAGTCCGAGAGCGCTGCCTCCGCAGGATGCACGAAGAATATCGCTGGATTGGGCAGGACGCTGGAGTACCGACCGCGGAACCTGATTTCTCGCTGAAGAACGCGTCGCCGGTGAAGATTGTTTTGACTCCTATCGAGAAGGTCTCATTCGATTCTCGCTGTATCTTTATGTCGACCGGACCGTGTCGTGTGGAAGCACTTTCCGAGGGTAATAGCGAGGAGAGAGGTCACTGTTACCGCGTGTCCTTCTTCAGGGTTTCGAATGATGAGAACGATTTGGGCGACACCTTCATCGTTGAGCAAATTGGCTGTCGACAAGGCAATACTTCGGCCTCATTTGTCGTTGAGTCTGTTGGCGCATACCGAATTGAGCTGGATGGATTGGAGGATCCTCGTTTCATCGGTTGGTACACGGCCGATTCATTTCTGGTTCAAACCTGGAGCAAGCGCATCAAGGGTGTCCAGTGTCTGGTAACTATTGGAAAAGATGGGCAATTCAAGGCTATCGGAGGTCCAGTGGAGAGTAGTCCGGACGACGAAAGTGAAAAGTAGTTGGCCGGGAAAGCGGGGACAGTTACGAATGGCGCTTACTTAATGTAACGCTGACCTCCAGGTCGGTCTTCATAACAAAAAAGCCGACCGCAGGGAGGCCTTCCTTCCGCGTTTTGGGATCCCGAAGAGCTAAGGAAGGCCTCCCAGCGGTCGGC
>JAVEWL010000109.1:0-11006 GCA_034004565.1 FCB group bacterium
TTGCCGTTCCGGGTTGCGCACGAGGTGATCGGGAAGATCGTGCGGCACTGCATCGAAACCGAAAAGCGCTTGCCGGAATTGTCGCTGGAAGAGTTTCAGTTGTTCTCGCCGCATTTCGAGGAAGACCTTTTCCCAATGCTGGCGCCGGAGGCCATTGTAGCCCGGCGCGACAACATCGGCGGGACGGCGCCGGAACGGGTGCGTGCGCAGTTGGAGAAGGCATGGGCTGAAGTTTCTTAGCCGCAAAAGAACGCAAGGAACACAAAGAAAAACCGCAAGCAGGGAATGGGCTTGCGGTTCTTCTTTGTGTTCCTTGCGTTCTTTTGCGGCTATTTCGTTTCTTTTATTCTCATTTCTTTGGTGAAGTCTACGCCTTCCTTCTTCTTGATGACTTTGCAGGCGCTGGCTTGTTCGTCGACCGTCGTCACTTCGAGGGTACCGACGGGGTCGGGTCGGTGGCCGATGACCTTGCCGCCGGCTTCGATCGGGGCGCCGTCGCGGATGACGACGAATTGCTGGCCGGGCTGGAGGCCGTGGATTTTGCCGAGGTTGATCCAGATCTCTTCGGGGGAGGTCGCGTCGGCGACGATGCCCTGGAGCGGGCGCGCGGCGAGGACCTTATCGGTCAGGTCGCGGGTGAGGTCGTCCACGAAGGTGCCGACGTCGCCGGTGGGCGGCAGAGCCTTCGAGATCTGCGTGTCGATGGACGTGGTCTCGGTGTTGACCATGCGGAGGTACATCTTGGCCTCGGGACCGGTCTGTGCGAAGTCGGCGAAGCCCAGCAATTGCGCGGAGAGCACTTTCCCCAGGCGGAGTTGCGTGTCGGGATTGGCGAGGTCGGAGCTGCCCAGGTTGAGTTCCTGGAGCAGGGTGTCGAGCACTTCGCGTTCGACAACCTGGAAGCGCGGGTTTTCGCGCAGGCGCGCTTCGAGCTCGCGCTGGATGGCGACATCGGTTCCGGCGCGCTCGAAGAAGATCGGCTGGCGCTCGGTGGGCAGGAACGCGACCACTAAGGGACGCGAGGACCAGTCGTCGGCGGGCTTGTCCTTGCCGGCGGCCTTGAGGTCTTTATAGCGCTGCTGGAGGTCGGCGATCTGCTTCTGGATGAGCTCGCGGCGCTTGGTGTTGTTGGCGTTTTCCATTTCCTGGCGGATCTGGCGGAGCATGATGGCGACGGTCTGGTCGTTGGGCGAGACCGCTTCGGCGCGGGCGAGGGCGGCTTCGGCGCCTTTGAGGTCGCCCTTAGCCTGATGGGCGGCGCTTTCGTTGCTGAGCGCGGTGACGTCGGCGGGGTTAATCTCGAGGGCCTCGCCGTACTTCGCGATGGCGCCGTCCAGATTTCCCTGCTCCTGCATCGCGCGGCCCTCGCCGCGAACCGCCGCGTTCTTCTTCCAATCCTCCGTGGGCGCGGCGGCGCCGAAGGCTTGCTGGGCCTCCTCGGGCTTGCCGGCGCGGAGCATGGCCTCGCCCTTGATGACGGGCGCGTAGGGATCGCCCGTGGCCTCGTCGGCGAGGGCGGCGGCCTTGGCGTAGTCGCCCTGGCCCATCGCGACGGCGGCGAGACCGGTCTTGGAATCGATCTGCTGGAATTCCTGGGCGGCTGCGTCGAGCTTGCCCTGCTGAACTTGCGCGTAGCCTTTGGCTTCACGCGCGGGGGCGGCCGTTTCGCCTTCCTTGATGGCGACGTCGGCGGCCTTTTCGGCCTGGGCGGGCTTGTTGGTCATAAGACATGCGTGAGCGACGTATGTCAGTATGTCCGCCTCGCCTTCTCCGCCGCCACTGATCTCTTTTACGAGAGTCCTTCTAGGTGCCACTACGAACGTGACAGGAAGGCTGGTAAACGGGCCATACTTGCTTTCTGCACTTAATTCCGAGTTGTCGGCAATTAGGTAATAATCGATCTTGAGCTTGTCGGCAAAGGCCTTAAGAGCGGCCTCTTCTTCTTTGAGGCCAATCGCAATAATTCGCAGGTCCGAATCGCCGAATCCTCTTTTCAATTCACGAAGGCGTTCAGCAAAAATCTCACCACTTTGAGTCGTAAAGAAGAAGAGGATGGCCAGGTCATCTGGTGATTTGTCGAGCATCGCGTACAGATCGACTTCATTGCCTTTGATATCTTTGGCTTGAATATTGGGTACATCTGAGCCCTTCTTCAGCTCGGCATAAGCGAGCCCGGCCTGTAAGGAAATCGCTAGGCAGGTAATGAGTAGCAGAGCGCGTGACAGCCTTTTCATTCCAAATCCTCCTTATGGCCTCATACGGGAAGACACTTGTGGTTGTGCCTGCCTCGAAGCGGTACTCGCCGTTTCATCACGAACTAAGGTCGTCGGGCGTAATTATCTCATCAGAGGGGGGTGGAGATAGATTGCCCGCCAAGTCCTCAGCCTGCAAGAAGAAATAGTACTTGGCATCCTTTTGGGTCAAATCCACAAGGAACTCTCCATCTGGAGCTTGGTTGCTTACTAGGCCTGAACTTGTCCAGACGCCATTCCTTCCCTCCTTTACCCATAGGAAGACTTTCGCTACACCACTTAGGTTGTCACTCACGTCAAAGTAGTGAACCTTAATGGGCAAACTGTCTGCTGCACGAGGTGCGTGAACATTGCCCGGGGAAGGCGGTGTAGAATCAAAGATAGTGTCCGTGTCACCAGAGCCTGAAGGAGGTGGTGAGGCCAAGCCTAGTTTGTCAACGACTTGAAGAGCAAAATGGTAGAAACCATCTCCGGATACTCTGTCAAATGTAAAGAGTCCTGAAGAGGACCGAGATTCCATCCCCGTCGAGTGCCACAAACCATCCTCGTCTTTCATATACCACAGGTTCACAGAGGCGATACCGGCCGGACTCCTAGCGCCCTCATACTTTACCGTAATCGGCAGACTCTTGGCATACTCTGGAGCGGATGCTTTACCTGGATATATACTACTGTCGACATTCTTCTCAAGAATATCAGGTTCGGGCGAGTTTTCCACATTTTGGAGCTGCTCTATCGCAGGATCGGGCATCATGGGATAAAAGACAAAAGGTTTTTCCGTGACGTTCTCGCCTGCAATGCCGGGTGGCAGAAGCAGTCTCGGGCCTACGGTTCTATAGCCTTCCTTTACTGCGCTAATCTGAACTTTTCCCACATCCTCAAGTAGGTAGATTCTACCTTCCGTGTTGACCTCGCCTCTAGAGAGTTCGACGAATTCACCCGATGCCGACTGTGCCTCCACTACGAAGGTCGCAGGAGTGGGATCAGTTACATCGTCCAACGGGTCTGTACCCACCCTTGATTCCACTGATACACATAGGAAGTAGGTGCTGGGAGCGGGGTCTTGCGCCCGGCGAAATAGCACCATCTGCCCCGATTTGCTTCCGTTCGGCTTCAGGGCCGGATGATTTGTCAACCACTCGTATCCACCCCACGCAGCCAATAATAGAGCGAAAATGCTTCCCGCGCCGACGAAGAACGCGCGGCGGGATGTGCTCGCGGCCTTCGGTTTGAGGGTGGCGGTGTATTCCAGTTCGAAGGTGTCGAGGTAAGGCGCGGGGTTGTCGATGCCGATGGCCGTGCAGAGCGCGCCGATGCTGTCGGCGATGTGCTCCCATTCGTGGCCTTTGAAGGGCAGGAGGCTGCCGTCTTCGAGGGCGACGACGTGGCGTTTGGGGAGATGCGATTCGAGCAGGATCTGGCCCAGGGTCTTGCCGCTTTGCACGCGCTGTTCGCGGAGGAAGAGGCCGGCTTCGTGGGCGGAATCGAAGTGCAGCGACTGCGCGGGCGGGGTATCGAGAACCTGCGTGGCGGCCTCCGAGGCGCCGGAGAGCAGCGTCGCCGAGCCGCCGTCGCTGCGGATGGTTTCGCCCATCACGAGAGCGGTTTCGGGAAGGTCGACCTGAAGCACGAAGGGGTCTGGGCTCTCTTTTTGGCATTCTTTGAGGGCGCGGCACATATCGTCGGCGGTTTGATAACGGGCGCGCACATCTTTGCTGAGGGCCTTCATGACGACGCGGCTGAGGCAGTCGCTGACGGTGAAATTGAGCTGGCGCGGGGATACGGGAAGCACGTTAAGCACGCTGTGCATGACCGCGCTGAGTGAGTTTCCGTGGAACGGTTTCTCGCCGGTGAGCATTTCGTAGACGATGACGCCGGCGGAGAACAGGTCGGAGCGCTCGTCAATGGCGTGGCCCATGAACTGCTCGGGGCTCATGTAATGCGGCGTGCCGATGACGGCGCCTTCCTGGGTGAGCTGCGAATTGCTGATATGGGCGATGCCGAAATCGGCGACCTTGATGAGTCCGTTGTCCAAAACGACCACGTTGGCGGGCTTGATGTCGCGGTGAATGACGCCGTTTGCGTGGGCGTGGGAGAGCGCGGCACAGATGGTCGAGGTGATTTCGAGGACGCGTTCGACGGGGAACTTGCGGTTCTGCTCGAGGAGTTTTTGCAGGTCGGTGCCGTCGAGGAATTCCATGGCGATGTAGGCGACGCCGTTTTCCTCGCCCGCATCGTAGATGGTGACGATGTTGGGATGGCTCAATGCGCCGGCGGCGCGGGCCTCGCGCAGGAAGCGTTCCATGAGTTCGTCGGCACGCGTGCTGGAGTCGATGACGTCGCGGCGCGCGGTTTTAACGGCCACGCGGCGTCCCACGACGGGGTCATAGCCTTCGTAGACGACGCCCATGGCGCCGCGTCCCAGTTCGCGAACGATCTCGTATCGCCCGAGCTTCTCTAGTTCAAGATCCGCCACCGGTTGCCTTTCTTGCCGAGTTCCTCTTCTGTTCCAAGTCGGCGATGGTCTGTCGCACTTCGTCGGCATCGGATGCGCCGGGCACCAGATGAAGGTAGCTGTTGAAACTGGCGATGGCCTCGCTCCAGCGTTCCATGGCCGCGAACGTCAAACCCAGATTATAGCGCGCGGCGGGATAAACCGGCCTCAGGCGCAGCGCTGTTTTGAACTGGTCGGCCGCTTCTTTGAGGCGTCCGGTGCGGCGGTACAACTCGCCGAGGTCATTTCGCACGCCCGCGTCGCGGGGCGCGAGCTTGCGTGCGCGCTGGAAGCACTTTTCGACCTCGTCGAAGCGCTCGAAGCGCAGGAGCTCGCGGCCCAGGTTTCGTTGCACTTCGAGCGACGCCGGCCGCAGGGCTTCCGCGCGCGTGTAGGCCTCGATGGCTTCTTCGTGGCGATCCGCGGACGCCAGCGCCACGCCAAGGTTAAACCATCCCTCGAAGAAGTCGGGCGCGAGGGCAACCGCCTCGCGGTACTGGGTCGCCTTTTCGTTCGGGGCCGCGGCCGTAACGCCGCGGTTGTAGCACTCGACGGCCTTGCGTCTGGCCTCGCTCGCGGTGGGCTCGGGTTCGAGCGCCTCAAAGGGGGCATCTGAGTGGGCAGGCAACACGCCGTGCTTGCTCAGGAGCGCAAACGCGTCGTTCACCGGCGTCAGGAGTGCCGCACGATCGACCGCATCGACTCGGGCGCGGACCAAGCCGATGAGCTTGCCGTTTCGGTCGAACACGGGGCCGCCGCTGGAGCCCTCGTTGAGGCTGAGGTCGGTTTGAATGACACGTTGTTCCATATACATTCGGCCGAGGTTGGCCACGATGCCGCTGGCCACGGTGTTGTTTAGACCTTTGGGCGCCGTGATAGCCACGAGCGGCGAGCCGGGTTTGAGCGCATCGGCGTTTCCGAGAGCGACTGTTTTGGGGGCCGGGTTGGCACTTTTGAGCACGGCGATATCGTGCGACTCGTCCACGTCGAGGACTTGCACGACCTGTTCCGTACCGTCGGCGTAATGGGCTCGCAAACGGTCGACGTCTTTTACCGCGTGGGCGACGGTCAGGATTATCCCAGAGGGGGATACACAGCATCCGCTGCTTTGAAGAGCGTCGGGATTACCGTCCCGTTCGCCGTAAAGGGTCACCACGGCGTCGCGGTTTCGTTCCGCGATCGCCTCGACATCGAGCATTGCGTCACCCGCCGCCCGCAACCCCGCGCCCAGCGAAACCAGTACCGCCAGCGCGAACAGTTCTATTGCCCGTGAAGCCGGCAACCCCTGCAAGTCGAAAGATCCTTCTGTTGATGTTGAAGACGGAGGCATTATACCCGATTGGGATTTTCGATTTTGGATTTTCGATTTTGGATTGGGTGGTATTATCTGAAGTATGCGCCTTGGGAACGGTGCGCAGGATGGGGTGAGGCCGCAACGTGCAACCTGGTAGGCGCAAGAGTATCGGAAGGAACCACGCGATTCATGAGTGCTGCGGGTAGCGACAAGCCCAGTGGTCTTCGGTTTATATTGCGGGCGTTGCGGTACCGCAATTATCGCCTGTTCTTCAGCGGGCAGAGCGTTTCGTTGATCGGGACGTGGATGCAGCGGCTGGCGGTGAGCTGGCTGGTGTTTCGCCTGACGGGATCGCCGTTCCTGTTGGGAGTGGTGGGGTTTGCAGGGCAAATTCCCACGTTTCTGCTGGCGCCGTTCGCGGGGGTGCTGGCGGATCGATGGAACCCGTACCGCATCCTGGTGGGCACGCAGGTGGCGGCAATGGCGCAGGCCTTGATCCTTGCCGCGCTGGTGCTGACAGATATGGCCAACTTCTGGAATGTGCTTGTGCTGAGCGCGGTGCTGGGGTGCATCAACGCATTCGACGTGCCGTCGCGGCAATCGTTCATGATCGAAATGGTCGAGCGGCGCGAGGACTTGCCCAACGCGATCGCGCTGAATTCGTCAATGGTGAACGGGGCGCGGCTCGTGGGGCCGAGCGTGGCGGGTGTACTCATCGCGGCCCTTGGGGAGGGGACGTGCTTTCTGCTGAACGGTCTGAGCTACATCGCCGTGCTGATTGCTCTGCTCATGATGAGCGTCAAGGCGTCACAGCGCAAACGGCACCAGGGGCGGATGTTGCAGGGCTTGATGGAAGGGGTGTCGTACGCGGCAGGCTTTCCACCGATTCGGGACATCATCCTGTTGCTGGCGCTGGTGAGCCTGGTGGGGATGCCGTACACGGTGCTGATGCCCGTGTTCGCGAAGGATATCCTGGGCGGCGGACCGCACACGCTGGGGTTCCTGTCGGGCGCGACGGGCGTGGGGGCGTTGCTGGGGGCTTTGTTCCTGGCGTCGCGGAACTCGGTGCTGGGGCTTGGGCGCGTGATTGCCGGCGCGGGTGCGCTGTTCGGCGCGGGGCTGATGGTGTTTTCGCTGTCGACGAACGTGTGGCTGTCGCTGGCGCTGATGGTGCCGACGGGTCTGGGGATGATGCTGGGGATGGCCTCGAGCAACACCGTGCTGCAGACCATCGTGGACGACGACAAGCGCGGCCGGGTGATGAGTTTCTACACGATGGCGTTCATGGGGACGGCGCCGTTCGGGAGCCTCGTTGCGGGGGCGGCGGCAAGCCGGATCGGGGCGCAGAATACGCTCTTTATCGGCGGCGTGATGTGCATTCTGGGCGCGACGGCGTTTGCCGTGCGGCTGCCGCGCCTGCGCGCGCTGGTAAGGCCGATTTACGTGCGGATGGGGATATTGCCGGAGATCGCGAGCGGCATCGCGATGGCGACGGAGCCGCGGCATGCGGATGAAAGCAATTCTGAACGATGAATGCTGAAGGATGAATGAAGAGAAGGCCCCTGCGTGTTGGCGCGGGGGCCTTCGGTGGTATATGAGGGGAGAGGGTTACGGCTTGGCGATGCCGATGACGCCGGCGCCGACGCGCGGTCCGGCATTGCCGGCGGGCTGGCTCTTGAGGTCGTCCGGATTGGCATGGACAACGACCGAGCGGCCTACGATGGAGCGGGCGCCGTTGAGGTCGAGCGATTCATCAACGCGGTCGTAGGTGGCGACGCCGCTGGCGTCCGCTTCGACGTTGCCGAGGTCGCCGACGTGGCGTTTGCTGTCGTCGGGCGCGGCGTGCGGGTCGTTGCCGGGATTGTAGTGTCCGCCGGCGCTCGTGGCGTCGAGCGAAGACAAGTCGCCGAATTCATGCACGTGGAAGCCGTGCGTGCCGGGGGTGAGGCCTTCGATCCGGCCGGTGACGTGAACCCCTTGGCCGGTTTGGGTGAAGGTAATCTGTCCCTTCACGCTGCTGCCGGAGAAGGGTGTAATGACGGCGATGGCCTTGGTCACTTCACCGAGCTTGGTTTCGGCGTGGTTGTGGCCTTCGTGGGTAGCCTGGTCGGTTATCTCTTTGGTGCGCTCGGAGCCGGGCGGGGTGCTGGGGGCGGGCTTATCCTGCGCGTAGATCGAGGGGGCGGCCACGGTGGCGATGAAGGCCAGCGCTGCAATAGACAGGGCGGCCGAGGCGGCGCGTACGAGTGTGATTCGATTGCGGTTCTTCATCTTTGTTGTTCCTCCAATAGGCCATCTATGGGTTAATTGGTCGCACGGCGCCGTGGTTCGGGGGCGGCGTCGCGCAGTTCCCTTTACGCCAGGAAACAAAAGCGTCGTCGTTACAGGACGGAACGCATGCGCAGTGTCAGTTGATTCCTGCGATTCCTGGGAGAGGTTTGGTGGACAGGGCCTGATGGGTTGTTTGATCGGGACCAAAGGTGGCGCTAGTATCGAGCACCATTGTTGAGGACGAGCAAACGCCATGTCAAATCTAGCCCGCTTGAGTTTTTCGATTGAACAGCCGCTGCTGGACCGTTTGGAAAAAATGGTCAAGGACAGCCGGTATGAGAATCGCTCCGAGTTTATCCGTGATTTGATTCGCGGACAGCTTGTCGAGAAGGAGTGGGAGCGCAACGAAGAGGCGCTCGGAACGGTTACGCTCATTTACGACCATCACGCGCGGCAATTGAGCGACAAGCTGACGGATGTGCAGCACGATTATCACGATGCGATTCTGGCGACGACGCACGTGCATCTTGATCACCACCTTTGCGCGGAGATGATCATGGTGCGGGGGCGGGCGGAGCGGATTCGGAGCCTGGCGGATACGTTGCGGCGGCAGAAGGGGGTGCTGCACAGCACGTTGTCGATGAGTTCGACGGGGCGGAAGTTGCGGTAGGGGCGGCCGATGGACCGTATGGACTTTATGGACCGTATGGACAATCGGGCAGGGGGTGGTTTTTGAGGTGGGGCGGGGTGGGGAGTATGATGTGGGTATTACGAGTTGTGGAATCGTATTACTGATTTGAGGTGGGCTCTCATGCATTTGATGGATGGATTGGTTAGCGGACCTGTTGCCGTGGCGGCGTTTGCCGGTTCGGCGGCGGTGTGTGCGCTGGCGTTGTCTCGCGCGGAGAAGAATCTGGGCGAGCGGCAGATACCGTTGCTGGCCGTGACGGCGTCGTTTGTATTTGCGGCGCAGATGCTGAATTTTCCGGTGGCGGCGGGGACGAGCGGGCATTTCATGGGCGCGGCGCTGGCGGCGATTCTGCTGGGGCCTTTGAACGGCGTGCTGGTGATGGCGCTGGTGTTAACGATTCAGTGCCTGGCGTTTGGCGACGGAGGCATTACGGCGCTGGGGGCCAATGTGTTGAACATGGGCGTCGTGGGCGCGATGGGCGCGTACGGCGTCTTTCGCGGTTTACGCTGGGTGCTGTCCGATACGCGCGGCGGATTCCTTGGGGCGGCATCGGTGGCGTCCTGGACTTCGCCGGTGCTGGCTTCGGCGGCGTGCGCCTTTGAATTGAGCCTGTCGGGGACCTATCCATTTTTCGCGACGCTTCCGGCGATGACGGGGGTACATGCGGTCATTGGGATCGGCGAGGCGCTTATCACGTGCGTCACGCTTTCCGCCGTGCTGGCTTCGCGGCCGGACCTTGTGCCGGGCATGATGCCGGCTGCGCAGGAGGCTTGATATGAAGCTGGGCGGATTCATCGTTGCGGCTTTGGCGGTTTCGGTGCTGCTGGCGGTTTTTGGGTCTCCTTTCGCTTCTTCGTCGCCCGATGGGTTGGAAAAGGTCGCGGCGGATCAGGGGTTTCTAGAGAAGGCGTCGAGCGCGCCGGCCTGGTCGTTTGCGCCGGCGGCGGACTATGCGGTGCCGGGCGTGGGAAGCGCCGGTGTGAGCACGGCGCTCGCGGGACTGTTGGGCACGTTGGCGACCTTTGGGGCGGCGTGGGGTTTTGCGAAGTGGGTTGGGCGGCGTAAAGGGCAGTCATGAGCGCTCCTCTTGCCGGGTCTCCGAGTTTTCTTCACGGTCTCGATGCCCGTGCGAAGCTGTTGGCGTTGTTGGCGCTGCTTCTGGGCGCGGTGACGACGCCGCAGGGGGCGTGGGGCGTGTTCCTGGGGTACGCCTCGATCGTGATCGGGCTCGTCTTTTGGGCGCGGATGCCGCTGCGGACTCTGGCGCTGCGCTATGGCGCCTTGGCGAGCGTCGCGGTGCTGGCGTCGTTTCTTATTCCCTTCCTGCATCGGCCGGAATCGGCGGATGACCTTCTCTTTCAAGCGGGCGTGCTACGCGTATCGCGATCGGGGTTGACGCTTTTCGGGACAGTGTTCTCGAAGGCTTCGATGGGGATTCTGTGTGCGCTGGTATTGCGCGAGACGACGCCGTTTCCGGAGTTGTTGACGGGACTCGAGCGGTTGCGCGTGCCGCGCACGTTGGTGGCGTTGACGGCGATGACGTATCGCTACCTGTTTGTGCTCGCGGACGAGGCGCTGCGGCTGCGGCGGGCGCGGGACTCGCGCTGCTACGGCGGACGCTGGCTGTGGCAGGCCAAGGTGGTGGGGCAGATGATCGGCAGCTTGTTTGTGCGCGCCCACGATCGGGCCGAGCGGGTGTATGGGGCGATGGTGTCGCGCGGTTTCACGGGCGAGTTGCCGGGCGGGGGCGCGGTTTCCCTGCGCAGGCGCGATTACGCGTTCTTCGGGACGGCGCTGGTGGTTTCAGTCATGCTGAGAATGCCGTGGTGAAGGCGATTGAAATAGAGAACCTTTCGTTTCGGTATCCGGACGGGACGGCGGCGCTGGATGGGCTGACGCTGTCGGTGGGAGCGGGGGAGAAGGTGGCGATCCTGGGGGCGAACGGCGCGGGGAAATCGACGCTGTTGCTGCATTTTAATGGGATTCACTTTGGCCGCAATGAAC